>MFRQ01000019.1:0-3885 GCA_001784615.1 Candidatus Melainabacteria bacterium RIFOXYA2_FULL_32_9 | reverse complement strand
TGTTTGTAGAAGATGATGAAATTGCAAGTAACGCAATAACAGCTATATTACCTCCTGAAGGAATCAGTGTTGCTGATATAAGAAAAACCCTGAAAAATGATTTTGACATAGTAGTAGCTGACGGTCAGGGACAATTAAAAGGTAAAATATTCAGAATGGGACACCTTGGTTTTGTCAGTGAGAGAGACATGATTGCTTCAGTTGGAGCCCTTGAAATGAGTCTGTATAAATTAGGATATAAATTTAAAAAAGGAGCAGGAACAGAAGCTCTAATTACAACGATGATGCAAATGTAATATTTTATTTTAAGCTCCTTGACCAGGGAGCTTAAAATTTATTTAAAGTACTAATATTTAAGCTAAGAATATTTTGTAAAATCAAAGCATAGGAATATAATATTCTTATTGAGACCTTGTTTTTATAGGAGATTATGAAATGGCATACAAAGTTTTAGTTACGGATAAGATCAATGAAATAGCCGGAAAAATCGTATCTGAAGCAGCAGAAGTAGTTTATATGGAAACACTTCCTGAAGACCAACTGGCAGAAATAATCGGCGAATACGATGCATTAATGGTAAGAAGCCAGACAAAAGTCACAGCTAAAATTCTAACGGCTGGTAAAAAACTTAAAATAGTAGGTCGTGCAGGAGTTGGCGTTGACAATATTGATGTAGAAGAAGCTACCCAAAGAGGTATTATTGTAGTTAATTCACCGGAAGGCAATACAACAGCAGCAGCAGAACATACTGTTGCTATGATGCTTTCTATGGCAAGACATATTCCAGCAGCAGATGCGTCTATTAAACAAGGAAAATGGGAAAGATCAAAACTCACAGGCTGTGAAGTATTTAATAAGACTCTTGGAATAATCGGTTTTGGCAAAATTGGAGCAAGGGTAGCAAAAGCTGCACTAGCAATGGGAATGAAAGTTGCAGTATGTGATCCTTTTATAACAAAAGAAAAAGTTGAAGAGTTTGGTGGAATTTACATTAAAAATCTTGATGAACTATGGCCAATTTGTGATTTCCTTACTATTCATGCGCCAAAAACTAAAGAAACAGCCTATTTAATCAATAGAAATACTTTAAACAGAATGAAAACAGGAATAAAAATCATCAACTGCGCAAGAGGCGGTATTGTGGATGAACAAGCATTAAAAGAAGCTATTGAATCAGGACAGGTTGCAGCAGCAGCAATAGATGTATTTGAGAAAGAACCTATAGACCCTAATAGTCCTCTTTTAAGCTGCAAAGGTGACATAATTTTAACTCCACATCTTGGAGCAAGTACAGAAGAAGCTCAAGTAAACGTTGCTATTGATGTAGCTGAACAGATAAGAGATGTTTTAGAAGGCAAATCAGCAAGAAGTGCTGTAAATATTCCGGCACTTAAAGCTGAATTACTTGAACCAGTCAAAGATTATATGAATTTAGCTGAAAATCTCGGCATGTTAGTAAGACAAATCAGTAACGGCGCCATTAAAAAAGTTAAAATTACAACCAGAGGCGATTTAGCTAATGTAGATTCCTCTCCATTAAAAGTTGCTGTATTAAAAGGAATTCTTTCTTATAACCTCGAAGGAGTAAACTACGTAAACGCTCCTATAATAGCAAAATCAAATGGAATTGAGGTTGTAGATTCCAAATCCGAAAAATCAGGCAATTATGTTGGTTTAATTACAGTCAAACTAAAAACTGACACTGAATCTCACATAGTATGCGGTGCAATGATTGCTGAGAGAACCCCACGAATTGTACAAATTGATGATTATAATACAAGTATAGCTTTAGCAGATCATATCTTAATCGTTCCCCACCAGGATAAACCCGGTATGATTGCTAAGGTTGCAGCGATCCTAGGCAATAATAATGTCAATATCAGCATGATGCAAGTAGCAAGAAAAGATGAAACTATTGGAGGCTGCACATCAATAATGATTATAAACACTGATGATATAGTTAAAGATGAACTGTTATCAGAAATTAAGCAAATCAATGGAATCCACGATGCTGTTTATATCAGTTTAAATCCTGACAAAACAATAGAACAGATTCAGGAAGCAGTTTTAGTTTAATAAATAAATCATAAACACAATAATCAACCCCTGATTATAAACTCTCAGGGGTTGATTATTTGTAATTTATATAAGAATAAGTAATTATAAAGGATAACGATTTTGATTATTTCAACATTTAGGAGAAGTTGAGTAAATCCTGCATTTATATATACCTAATATAGAAAAATAAATTCATATATGGGGTTCGGGGCAAAGCCCTGACTTGCTTTGACTTACGGATGTCGAAACGTCAACAAATACTATTAGAGCCTTGTTTGAGCGAAGCGAGTTTGGCTCGGCTAACTCAGACTGAAACAATATAAGTTCTGAACAGCCGTTATGATTAATAGGTTTTTTCCTTCTTTTTGTTACTTTTTCTTCCTTTTTACCACAACAAAAAGGAAGAAAAAGTAAATATCCTCTATATTAATGCCTTTTTATATTGATCCATATAGGATATAGCAGAAAATAGATAGTTGAAAAAGTACAAAAAAAACAAAAACCCACTTACCCTGACGGCTACTCGAAGCTCGATTATTGACTAAAATCCATATCGGACTTAACTCGCCGGCTATGCCTGCTCAAACAGAAGTCCTACAAGACATTATTGACGCTTCGGCATCCGTAAGATACTTTCCGTCATAACTTTCTTCTCATCTTTATTTTTTATCTAATAATTACTTTTGGGGATCACTAATAAATAAAAATGTGGAAAATTAAGAAATTAGGGAAAATAGAATATTTAAAAGCTCTTGAATATCAAAATCATCTTGTCAAACTAAAAAAAGATGGTCTTGAGGATAACTTTCTTCTTTTATTAGAACATTATCCTGTATTCACTATGGGAAAAGGAGCTGATAGAAATAATATCCTGGATAAAAATATCCCCATAATTATTATAAATCGAGGTGGAGATTTAACTTACCACGGCCCAGACCAACTAATTGGCTATATAATAATGGACTTAAAATCTCAAAATCTTGATGTGCACCAATATTTAAGAAAAATAGAAGATTTAATTATTGAAGTATTAAAAGAAATAGATATTCAAGCTTATAAAGTTGAAAAGCTAACAGGAGTATGGGCAAATAATAAGAAGCTAGCTTCAATAGGTATTGGGGTTAAAAAAGGAATAACAATGCATGGTTTTGCTCTAAATGTAAATCCGGATTTATCTAACTTTTCAAAAATAAATCCCTGCGGACTTAATTCCAATTTAATTAGCTCTATTAAAGAATTGAAAAAATCCTCAATATCATTAGTAAATATAGAGAATTTAGTGATAGAAAAATTTCTAGATATTTTTGCTGAGGAGATAAAATGATTCAAAATGATATAAAAAAGGCCATAGAAGAAACAAGGGTAGTCGAGTTTGATTATCATTCAGAGAGAAAGGGATATTCCCATAGAATTGGAGAACCCCATGAGATTAAACATACAGGTGCATCTGATAAGCTTTATTTATGGGATTATGACAGAGATGAGGTAAGAGCGTTTATCATTGATAATATCTCAAATTTCAAGATTTTAGACGAAGTATTTATCCCCAAAAGAGCCTAAAAAATAATACCAATTAACATATGCATTATTTCTTGGATAGACCCTTAATTATCAATCTCAAAGCAAAAAATAAAGTTAATATTTATTAACCAATTTTTGTATCCAACACAATTTTCGATTAAGTTCTGGTTTTAGATATATAACTGATTGATATTAATAGGGAAGGAAGGTAAGTTATGCGTGTGTTAAGTTTTAGCTCAACAATGCCCTCTAATAGGCTACAAAATGTTAATTCTAAACAAATAACCAACCAAGTTACTGGATTTA
>MFRQ01000018.1 GCA_001784615.1 Candidatus Melainabacteria bacterium RIFOXYA2_FULL_32_9 | reverse complement strand
TTTAAACAACAAAACTCCTTTTGACCCTAACTGGAAAAATTCTGTTCAATTTGCTTGACTTTCAACACAGAATCTAAATAGATAAAAGGATTTATATAACTAAATTAAAAGTTCTCAAAATTAATTAATTTAATTTCTGGAAAAAGTATTTGATTTCATGTCATGCTTTTGTTATAGTTCCATGTCATAACCGCAGACAGTTGGTATCGAAAGATTTAATAAGTAGTAAAATAAAGAAATTTAAAAAATAACTACTTACCAACCGAGGAAAAGAGTAAATTTGAATAGTGATGCAAAGTTGCATTAATCACTTAAAAGAAATGCAAATAACACTAGCAAGCATTATTTAAAACTCTAAAATCCTATTTCAAATTCGGATTCTGCGGTCAGTAGCAGAATTTTTTGTTTATAACCCAATTGAAGGGAGGTAATATATTAATGGCAACTAAAGCCTTCAAAAATGAGAAGATACAGGAACTTAGCGATAGCATCGCAAAGTCTAAAGTCGCAATAGTTACTGACTATAGAGGTTTGACTGTAGCAGAAATTACCGATTTAAGAAGACAACTCCAAAAAGAAGGTGCGGAATACACCGTTGTTAAGAATACTCTAACAAAAATAGCTATTAAAGATACACCTTACGATGGACTGGAAAACTTCCTTGAAGGACCATCAGCAGTTGTATTTGGTTTTCAAGACCAAGTAGCTCCAGCTAAAATTCTTACACAATTTATTAAAAAAGCTAAAAAAGTTGATCTTAAACTTAAAGGTGGAGTACTTGAAGGAAAAATACTTTCACCTGAAGAAATTAGACAACTTTCTGAACTTCCAAGTAAAGAAGAACTTTACGCTAAGATTCTTGGCAGCGTAAATTCTCCAGCAAGTGGCTTGGTAAACGTTATAAATGGTGTCGCAAGAGCACTTGTTATAGCAATGGAAGAAGTCAGAAAACAAAAAGAAGCACAGCAATAAGCAAAATAATTGGTTAATTTAAATAGTAAAAGGTTAAGTCAGTATATAAACAGAAAAGGAGAAAGAAAATGAGTGCAACAATTGACGATATTTTAGGCAAAATAGAAAACTTAACATTATTAGAAGCAGCCGAATTAGTTAAAAAAATGGAAGACAAATTTGGCGTATCCGCTGCCGCTCCAGTAGCAGTTGCAGCTATGCCAGCAGGCGCTGCTGCTCCAGCTGAAGAAGCTGAAGAAGTTGAAGTGAGTGTTATTCTCGCAAGTGTTGGTGCTAACAAAATTAACGTTCTTAAAGAAGTTCGTGCAATCACAGGTCTCGGCTTAAAAGAAGCTAAAGACTTAGTTGATAATGCGCCAAAAGCAGTTAAAGAAGGCCTCAAAAAAGAAGAAGCTCAAGATATTAAAGCTAAACTTGAAGCTCAAGGCGCAACAATTGAAATTAAGTAAATTTCATTGCGAAGCGGGTGTTAGCTAAAACCTGAAAGACGGCTTTGCTGGATTCGAAGGTTTTAGAAAAACACATTCTAACATCTCTTTACAAAAATAATGTGTTATACTCATGTTGTGAGGTGTGGGAAATAAATTACCAAAAATTTAGTGATAGATTTATTAGTTAAGGTCAATGGGAAAAGATTCCCATGGCCTTGACTAACATGTTTTTTGCTATACTATGATACTAAACTCATTAGTAGTTTTTTGACAATTTTTAATGTTAGAAATATAAGTGCACCACATATAGGCGAGGTTAGTAATGTCTACAAAATATGTTGAACGCGTAACGCCAAAAGGACTTGAAGTTTCCCATTTGGCTGAGTTACCTGACTTGACTGAAATACAAAAAAATTCATTCGAATGGTTCTTAAAAGAAGGCTTAAAAGAAGAATTATTATCTTTTTCCCCAATTAAAGACTACACAGGAAGATTGGAATTACATTTTTTACCCAATTATACATTCGATAATCCAAAATACACAGTTGAAGAAGCCAGAATTCATGACGCAAGCTACACAAAACAGCTTCGAGTTATGATGAAACTGGTTAACCGTGATACCGGTGAGATAAAAGAACAAGAAGTTTACGTTGGTGATATCCCTATGATGACCGAAAAGGGCACATTTATCATTAACGGAGCTGAAAGAGTTATTGTCAGCCAAATAGTTAGATCTCCTGGTATTTACTATAAACGTGATATCGCACCTACAGGAAAACGTCTCTATAATGCAACCCTTATTCCTAACAGAGGTGCCTGGTTAAAAATAGAAACTGATATTAATGATATAGTTTACGTAAAAATAGATAAAAACAGAAAAATTCTCGCAACCACACTTCTAAAAGCTCTCGGTATCAGTGTAAGCGAAATGGAAACTATCTTTAGGCATAGTGAATTTTTAAGAAAAACTCTTGATAAAGATACAACAAAAAACACAGATGAAGCATTAATAGAAGTATACAAAAAATTAAGACCTGGTGATCCTGCTAGTGCAAGCGGTGGCAGATCTATCATTGAAAGCAGATTCTTTGATGAAAAAAGATATGACCTTGGAAAAGTAGGTAGATATAAGCTAAATAAGAAATTAGGGCTTAATTTACCAGAAACACAAAGAACTCTTACAGTACAAGATATTGTTGCCAGCATTGAGTATCTAATTAACCTTACATTCGATGAAGGTAATGTTGACGATATCGATCACTTAGGTAACAGACGTATAAGATCCGTTGGAGAACTACTTCAAAACCAATTCAGAATTGGTTTAACAAGACTGGAGAGAATTGTTAAAGAGAGAATGACTCTTCAAGACACAGAAACTCTAACTCCAACTAGCTTATTAAATACAAAACCATTAGTAGCAGCAATTAAGGAATTCTTTGGTTCATCACAATTATCACAATTTATGGATCAAACAAATCCTCTTGCTGAATTAACACATAAAAGAAGATTATCAGCTTTAGGACCTGGTGGTTTAGCTAGGGAAAGAGCCGGCTTTGCAGTAAGGGATATTCATCCTAGTCATTATGGAAGAATATGCCCTGTAGAAACACCTGAAGGACCTAATGCAGGTTTGATCGGAAGTCTTAGTACATTTGCAAGAGTAAATGAATATGGCTTCATTGAAACACCTTACCTTTCGGTAAGAGACAACAAAGTAACAGAAGAAGTTCATTATCTAAGCGCTGACGAGGAAGATAACTTCCGTGTAGCGCCTGGTGATATTACATTAAACCCAGATAGATCAATATCAACTGAATTAGTGCCAATTCGTTATCGTAGTGAATTTACAATGGGTGAATCCAGCAAAGTTGACTACGTTGGCGTTTCACCTATTCAGATTATTTCAGTTGGTACAGCGCTAATTCCGTTCCTTGAGCACGACGATGCTAACAGAGCACTGATGGGTTCTAACATGCAACGTCAAGCAGTGCCTCTTTTAAGAGCTCAACGACCAATGGTTGGTACAGGCATTGAAAAAAGAGCTGCAACAGATTCAGGAATGGTAATAGTTGCGCAACAAGATGGTGTTATTGAGCGTGTAACCGGCGATGAAATTCAAATAAAAGATACAGCTGGACGTATTCATAAGTATACTCTTATGAAATATGTTCGCAGCAACCAAGATACATGCTTAAATCAAAAACCAGTTGCAAAAGCCGGACAAAAAGTTCAAAAAGGCGATGTTATAGCTGACGGTGCAGCAACTGAATTTGGAGAATTAGCATTAGGTAGAAATGTACTTGTAGCATTTATGCCTTGGGAAGGTTATAACTTCGAAGATGCTATCTTAATTAGTGATAGATTAGTACACGATGATGTGTTTACAAGTATTCATATAGAAAAATTGGAAATAGATGCTAGAACTACTAAATTAGGACCTGAAGAAATTACAAGAGAAGTTCCTAATGTTAGTGAAGATAGCTTAAGACACCTTGATGAAAGAGGTATTGTCAGGATTGGTGCTAGAGTCTATGCTGATGATATTCTTGTAGGTAAAGTAACTCCAAAAGGTGAATCAGAACACCCTCCTGAAGAAAAACTCTTGAGAGCAATTTTTGCTGAAAAAGCAAGAGATGTTAGAGATAACAGCTTGAGAGTTCCTCACGGAGAAGGCGGTAGAGTCGTTGACGTAAAAGTCTTTGACCGTGAAAAAGGCGATGAATTACCTCCAGGAGCTAACACAGTTATCAGAGTTTATATAGCTCAAAAACGTAAAATTAGTGTTGGCGATAAAATGGCTGGAAGACACGGTAATAAAGGTATAATTTCAAAAATATTACCTAAAGAAGATATGCCATTTTTACCAGACGGCACTGCAGTTGATTTAGTATTGAATCCTCTTGGTGTACCGAGCCGTATGAATGTAGGACAAACATATGAAACGCTTTTAGGCTTAGCAGCATTCTTAACGGGAAAATACTATGAAGTACCGCCTTTTGATGAAATGTTTGGTGAAGAAGCTTCAGGAGTAGCAACTACAAAAGAAATTATTGAAGGTATCGAAAAAACAAATCTAAATTGGGTACAGGAAGATGGAAAAGTTACTTTATACGATGGCAGAACAGGTGAATCTTTTGATCAACCAGTTTCAGTTGGTATGATCTACTTAATGAAGCTGGTTCACCTTGTAGATGACAAAATTCACGCAAGAAGTACCGGACCATACAGTCTTGTTACACAACAACCTCTCGGTGGTAAAGCTCAATTTGGTGGTCAACGTTTTGGAGAGATGGAAGTATGGGCATTAGAAGCATATGGTGCAGCATATACTCTCCAAGAAATGCTTACCATTAAGTCTGATGATGTTAATGGCCGTAGCAGAGCTTATGAAGCAATTGTAAAAGGTGAGAATCTACAAAGACCTGGAATTCCAGAATCATTTAAGGTACTTGTACGTGAATTACAAAGTATTGGCTTAGATATCACTGTGGCTAAACGTGGTGGATTAGAAGTCGATTTAATGAGCGACACTGACGATATTAGAAAATCAGCTCCAAAACGCACCTTAAGTGATCTTGATTCTGAACTTTTAAATATCAATTTCTTCCAGACACCTGGAGCTTTTACAGATTAAGCAAGCTTCATAATCAATTCAACTCAATAATAACGTAGTTTTATATAAATAAAGAGGGAGAATAGCCTTGTCTACAAGTATAGATTATTTTGATTATATAAGGATTGGTATTGCTTCTCCAGAACGTATATTAAAGTGGTCCTTCGGAGAAATAACTAAGCCAGAAACCATTAATTATCGTACTTTAAAACCAGAAAGAGATGGATTATTCTGTGAAAGAATTTTTGGTCCGTCAAAAGACTGGGAATGTTACTGCGGTAAATATAAAAGAGTAAGACATAAAGGCATTATATGTGAAAGATGCGGCGTAGAAGTTACTGATAGTAAAGTTAGACGCCATAGAATGGGACATATTAAACTTGCTGCTCCTGTAACACATATATGGTTCCTAAAAGGTATTCCTAGTTACTTAGGACTATTACTCGATATGTCATTAAAAGATTTAGAACAGGTTATTTATTTTAATAGCTATATTGTTCTAAATCCAGGAGAATCAGAATTTAAGAAAACACAGCTTCTTTCAGAAGAAGAATACGAAAATTATGCATTAGAAAACGAAAACACTAAACTAGAAGTCGGAATTGGTGCGGAAGCAATTAAACAACTTCTTTCAGAAATAGATTTAGCAACATTAACTGAAGGAATTAAAGATGAATTAGCCTCCGTTGGAAGCTCAATTCAAAAAAGAGCTAAATTAATTAAAAGACTTCGTTTGTTTGAATCACTAGCATCAAGTAATACCAATCCAAGCAGTATGGTAATGGATGTATTGCCCGTTACTCCTCCTGACTTAAGACCTATGGTTCAATTAGATGGTGGTAGATTCGCGACCAGCGATCTTAATGATTTATATAGAAGAGTTATTAATAGAAATAACCGCTTACAAAGACTTCTCGAAATGGGAGCACCAGAAATTATCGTTAGAAACGAAAAAAGAATGCTCCAAGAAGCTGTAGACGCATTAATTGATAATGGTAGAAGAGGAAGAACTGTAATTGGTCCAAATAATAGACCGTTAAAATCTCTCAGCAATATCATAGAAGGTAAACAGGGTAGATTTAGACAGAACCTCCTCGGCAAAAGGGTTGACTATTCAGGAAGAAGCGTTATTGTAGTCGGTCCTCGCCTTAAATTAAATCAGTGCGGCTTACCAAAAGAAATGGCACTTGAACTATTCAAACCATTTGTTGTTAATAAACTCATTGAAAGAAGTATTGTACAAAACATTAAGTCAGCTAAAAAGAAAATTGAGAGAGCCGAAAACGTAGTTTGGGACGTACTTGAAGAGGTTATTGACGGACATCCGGTAATGCTAAACCGCGCACCAACCCTACACAGACTTGGTATTCAAGCATTCGAGCCAGTACTTGTTGAAGGTCGTGCTATTCAATTACACCCTCTTGTATGTTCTGCTTTTAACGCGGACTTCGATGGTGACCAAATGGCTGTTCACGTTCCTCTTTCAATTGAGTCACAAACTGAAGCAAGAATGTTAATGTTAGCTACAAATAATATTCTTCTTCCAGCTACAGGAAAACCTGTAATAACACCTTCCCAGGATATGGTACTTGGCATATATTACCTTACTATTAGTCCACATGAAAATAGTAAAGTAGAAAGATATTTTGTTAATTTCGACGACGCAATCGCAGCTTATGAGGCTGGTGTAGTCAGTTTACACTCAAAAATTTGTGTCAGAGATGAAAAAGGTGAAAGAATAGAAACAACACCTGGAAGAATCATGTTTAACCAGGCAGTTTCAGCCGCTATATTAAGCGCATAAGTCGTCTATAAGTAAGTGAGGTAAATTTAGATTATGAGTACTCTACTACCTAAAAATACAAAAAAATCTATTGAATACATAAATAAAATAATGGATAAGAAAGCGTTAAATAAGCTTTTATCACAAGTATATTTAGAATTTGGTACAGCTAAAACATCATTTTTAGCTAATGTTCTTAAAGATCTTGGTTTTAAATACGCAACAAAGGCAGGTACAACTATTTCTATTGAAGATCTTGATGTACCAAAAGCCAAAAAAGATCTTCTTAGAAAAGCTGAAGATGAAATTGATAGAGCAACAAATCGTTACTTAAAAGGTGAAATAACAGAAGTAGAACGTTACACAAAAGTTATCGATACCTGGAGTGAAACAACAGAAAAATTAACTAAAGAAGTTGTGGATAATTTTGACAGATTAAATCCAGTTTATATGATGGCATTCTCTGGAGCTAGAGGTAACATAAGTCAGGTTAGTCAGCTTGTGGGTATGCGTGGATTGATGGCTGATGCGCAAGGACAGATCATTGACTTACCTATTAAAGCAAACTTTAAAGAAGGCTTAAGTGTAACAGAATATATTATTTCTAGTTACGGCGCAAGAAAAGGTCTCGTAGATACAGCTCTTAAAACAGCTGACTCTGGATATCTTACAAGAAGACTGGTTGACGTTGCACAAGACGTCATTATCAGAGTAGAAGACTGTGAAACATCAATTGGTATTAATATGGCCACAATATCTCATGGAGATAAAGTAATTGTTTCTCTTGCTGATCGTTTATTAGGAAGAACCAATGCAACTGATATTGTTGATAATGAAGGAAATGTTATAGTACCTGCTAATACTCTACTAAATAGAATAGAAGTGGAAAAAGTTGTTAAAGCTGGTATTAAAGAAGTAAAAGTTCGCTCTGCATTAACCTGTGAACTTGAATATGGTATTTGCCAGAAATGTTATGGTTGGGCGCTAACCAGCAATAAAGCTGTAGATATAGGTGAAGCTATAGGAATTATTGCTGCACAGAGTATTGGTGAACCCGGTACACAGCTTACCATGAGAACATTCCACACTGGAGGCGTATTTAGAGGTACTTCAACTCTTCAAGAAATAAAATCTAATGTTAGCGGTAAAATTATCTCCAAAATACCTACTCGTGAGCTAAGAACCCGTCACGGTGATCTAGTAGAGGTAAGTACTAAAGATAGCAAAATGGAAATAGAAGATAAAAACGGAAAAGTTCATTCGTTTAATATTCCTCAGGGTTCCACTGTATTTTACAGTACCGGCAAGGAAATCGAAAAAGGTCAAGTTATCGGAGAATTTGAACCTGGTGCAGCTCGTGGTGAAGGCCGTTTAACAGAGAGAGCGACCAAAGATATTACTGCTGATTTAAGTGGTCAAATCATTTTCGACGGATTCAATGTTGACGAAAAACGTGACAGACAGGGTAATACCAGTAGAACAGCCAATAGAAGCGGTAAAATTTGGGTATTATCAGGAGATGTTTATAATCTTCCCGGCGGTTCGAAAATTTTAGTCAAAGATCAACTAGATGTCAAAAAAGGCGATATTCTTGCTGAAACTACTACCGTAAGTGAACATGGTGGTGAAGTTAAACTTGGCGGCGAACTTGAAATTGAAGAAGTAACGACTGATGGAAGAAAAATTAAAAAAGTTGTTAATGGTAAAGAAATTACAATAGTAATAGCTTCTATCACTCCTGCAAACGCTGTTCTTGAAAAAACTAAGAAAGAACAATTATGGAAAGTTGAAAAAACAGGTGAAACATATATTATAAAATCACCTGTTGATACCGTGGTTGAGAATGGCATGACAATCGCTGAACTTATTGACGATGAATATACCGTAAATTCAAGCGGTGAAATTCGCTATGCAGGAATTGAAGTTGATGAACATCATATAATCACTAAACCAGGAAAAGTTATCTTCATTCCTGAAGAAATTCATCAAGTAAGTAAAGATTCTACTTTAAAAATGGTGGAATCCGGTACCTATGTGACTGTAGATACTGAGATTGTTAAAGATGTAAGAGCTCGTATCGATGGTGTTGTTGAAATTAAAGAATATAATGATATCATTCACGAAGTTATAATTAGGCCTGGAGAACTACATAAAGTAGAAAATGTAAGTACATTAAAAGTAGAAGATGGAGATATTGTAGAAGCTGGTACTGAAATAGCGCCAGGAATAGCCGCAAAAGAAAAATCTATGGTAACTATAATGTCTTCAGCTCAATTTGGTCTTAATGATTTTGAAATCGAAGATATTGACGAAGAGTTCCAAGAAGAAGCAGAACCAAAAGAAGAAAAAGTAGATATCTTATTAAGACCTGTTCAAGAATTTGATATTAAGCCTAAAGAAGTATCAATAAAATTCTCTTCCACAGAAGAAGATCTCATTGATATGGCTTCTGTTACTCAATTACAATATCGTGATGGAAGCAGAATAAGACAATTAGAAGGTGCTAACTTAACTAGAACCAGTTTAGTTCTTCAAATGCAAGGTTATTTAAGCCATCTTAAAGGATTAGTTGAGCTTGAACCTAAAGAAGCAGCTGAAGAAGATCAAAACGTTAAAATAGTAGTACTTGAAAACTTAATCATAAGAAGAGAAATTGAGGACGTAACAAGAGGTGTTTCTTCTCTACAAACAGAACTTTTAGTTGAAGATGGTCAAATCATCGAGCCTAAAGTTCCTGTTTCCAAAACTCAAGTACTAGCCAGAAATAATGCTAAAGTAAGTCTTAACGAAAATACTGAAGCTGAAATCAGAAGATTATTACTTATATCATCTGAGCTTGAAACAAAGATTGAACTAAAAACCAACCCTATAATAAATGTTGGTGATTTGGTAAAAGTTGACCAAATAATCTCAGAAAGTGGAGAAATTTCAAAGCTATCTGGTCAAATAACCGGTATTAAAGGTAAAACAGTAACAATCCGTGGTGGAAGACCATACTTAATTAGTGCTGGTACTCAATTACAGGTTGACAGCAACGGTTTAGTTCAACGTGGTGATTTACTTGCAACTCTTGTATTTGAACGTCAAAAAACAGGTGACATCGTTCAGGGTCTTCCAAGGGTTGAAGAACTACTTGAAGGTAGAAAACCAAAAGAAAGTGCTATTCTTGCTGAAGAAGATGGAGAAGCTGAAATCGAATACGATGAGGATACTCCTAGACTCTTTATAGTAAGTGAATCAGGCCGTCAGGAAATTAAGGTTCCGATAGATTCAAATATTATAGTTTCAGATAAAGAAAAGATTAAAAAAGGTCAACCTTTAACAGATGGTCCTCTAAATCCACATGATATCATCAGACTCAGTGGGCCAAAAGCAGTTCAACAATATCTTGTTGACGAAGTACAAAGAGTATATAGATCTCAAGGTGTTGAAATTGCTGATAAACACATTGAAGTTATCGTACGTCAGATGACCAAGAAAGTTAAAGTTGATGACTCAGGTGATACCAAATTATTACCAGGAGAATTAGTAGAACTCTATACTCTTGAAGCTGAGAATTCAGAAGTAGAAAAACTTGGAGGGAATCCAGCTACTTACCATCCTGTACTACTTGGTATTACTAAGGCAAGTCTTAACACTGACAGCTTTATCTCAGCTGCCAGCTTCCAAGAAACTACAAGAGTATTAACAGAAGCTGCTGTTGAAGGTAAAAAAGACCAGTTAAGAGGCTTAAAAGAAAACGTTATTATCGGTAGGTTAATTCCTGCAGGTACTGGTTATTACCATCTGAATCACGCTGCAGAGTTGAAAGAAAATGAAAGACAACAACGCAGTACGAGAGGTAATGCAAGAAAACCTTCAGCTATTCTTGAAGAAATTGAAGGCTTATTTGGTTCACCAGACTTTACAGTTGAATAAATATACTGAAATATAGAAAGAAAGCTCCTATGATTAGGGGCTTTCTTTTTCAAAACTATTTAAGGACGCAATAAAAAATACTTACGCATTTTTTACTGCTCGATTATTTGCTGGTTATAAGAAGCAGGCTACAAAAATACTTATGTATTTTTTACGCTGTCCTTAATGGATTAAAGCTTAAGATTAAACAGCATCTTCTATGTATAATTTCTCATCTTCAAGAAACTTTTCGAGATCAAAAACGCTCATTATGCCACCATCTTCCAATATAACCTCAATAGAAGTGTATTTATTTTTATCAAATTTGCTTGTTGTATTATGGCTTAACTTTTCAACAGGTAAATTTACTATATCAAACACATCATCTACTACTAATCCAAGCTGAAGGTCAGATGATTTAATGACAATTATTTTAGTCTTATCTGTTATTTTTGAGTCTGAGATCTGCAAAAAGCTCCTTATATCAACAACTGTTATAAATTCACCCCGAAGATTGATTATTCCTTTAATAAATTCAGGAACACAAGGAACCGGAATCAAACTTACAAGCTTGAATTTCCTAAATTCTCTGACATATTTTAAACTAATACAATATTTTTCATTATTTAAGCTAAAAGAAACAAACCTATTTTCCTGAGAAAAATCTTTATCTGTCTCGATTTTAAGTTCTTTTTGCAGATTAATAGCTCTTTTTTTAAATTTTTCCTGAGATAATTTATCTTTTGAAAATAAATCTGCTGAAACATATGTTGGAGCTTTAAAATCAAGATTATCTACCTTGATAGCCTCTATATTATTAACGACTATATCCAGATCAAGAAAAGCAACCAAATAATCAGAACTTTTATAAATGCCTGAAATAAATTTTTCACTGGAGTGATAAGGAAGAGGTTCTAAAAATTCTTTATCATATTGAATAACATCATTTACAGAATCTACAATTATTCCAATAATTTTCTCATTGGTATTAATAATTAATACCTGATGCTCAGGAGTATAATCAGCTTGTGGAATCCCGAGAAACTTACGTAAATCAATAACACTAATAATTTTTCCCCTGAGATTCATCACTCCAACTATATATTCAGGAACTTTTTCAAGAATATTTAAAGCAGGAAGCTGAACAATCTCAATTATTTTTTCTGCAGGAATAGCATAAACTTTTTCTGATAAAGCAAAAGTCATGTATAGTTCAGATGATTTCTTTGAAGAAAGATCATTAATAGTTAAAAAATTTTTTTCCATACTTCCTAGTTTTCAAAATAAAATTCTATTCTGTTTCTACCATTATCTTTTGCTGTATAGAGAGCCATATCTGCTCTTTTTAACAGATCTTTTTCTGTAACTACACTAGGCGTTAAATTTGCAATTCCTATACTTACCGTAACTCTAACAGGAGTATCACCATATCTAAAGTCTTCCTGTTCAATTCTCTTCCTTAATCTTTCAATAGGTATTGCTGTTCTTTCCAAGCTAGTTTCAGGCAATATTACAACAAATTCTTCTCCGCCATATCTCGTTACATAATCTGTTCTTCTAAGGGAAGATTTAATAATTTTAGCGACTTCTGCAAGAATTTTATCACCAAATTGATGACCATAGGTATCATTTAACTTTTTAAAATGATCTATATCAAACATTGCAAGACTTAAATCAGTACCATATCTTTTAGCCCTTGCAAATTCTCTATCCAGAGCCTGTTGAAAATATCTTCTATTGTAAAGACCTGTTAATCCATCTGTTATGGTTAAAAATTTTGTTTCTGAATATAACCATCTAATTCTCATCAATATCTTTAATTCTTCGAGAACAATGTTTACAATCCTTGAAGACTGGAATTTTTCAGGCTCCGCATGGTATAAACAAAGCCCGCCTAATACTTTATCTGCATAAACTATAGGTATAATGGTTCTTGATTGAAAACTAGAAAGCTGGGTTACAGAAGTTGATTCATTATTAACTTTTTCAAATATCTCATATGTATAAGAATCTCTATTTAAAGAAAAATCCTCAGAGAAAATTGTGTTGAAGAAATCTTTTTTGATTTCATTAATCATGTTTTCTTCAAGATTTATATTATATAAACTTAAAACAAGGGTTTTCTCTTTTTTATCATCTCTGTCATTAAAGAAAATACCAGCAACATTATAATCAAGAATTGAGGTTAGTAATAAAAGCAGTTCTTTATTAAGAACAACTGTATTAAGTACATATTCAGACAGATTTCTAAATTCATTAATAATTGTAGATTCTATTAAAGACTGATCAAGAATATGCTTGATTTTTGCCTGTATACAACTGGAAGTAAGCAATTGTCTTTCTTCGATAATCTTTTTTCTTTCTTCTTCAGTTATATTCTTTGTATTAGAAAGAAATTTTTCAATTATTTCTAGAAGTTGTGTAATATCCCTGTCTTTTGTAAGAAAAGCATCGGCCCCAGCTCTTAAACCCCAAAATCGATCGAGCTTTTCATTTAAATGGGTAAGCAAAACTATGGGGATGTCTCTTGTTATATCATCATTTTTCAATAACCTGCAAAATTGGTAACCATTTATTTCAGGCATAACAATATCAGCAATAATTAAATCAGGAATCATTTGATAAGCAGCAAAAATCCCCTCAATTCCATCTTTTGCCGTTACTACTTCAAAACCTGATTTTAATAAAGACACTTTCAAGCTTGTAAGCTGAGTTACACTATCATCAACTAAAAGAATTTTTCTTTTCATAAACTTTCTGACTTATTCTAATTTTCTTATATGTCTTAATTTTAATCCATATGATACATGTAATCAATATATTACATATTATAAAATAAATTTTAACACAGTGAAAAATTTTATAATTCAAAGTATTAATAGATGTCTAAAATAGAAATATCTAGTAAAATTAAATAGTAATTGATCGGAAGAAGGTAAAATCAGAATATGTTTAAAAATTTAAGTTTAGAAGAAAAAATTAGATACAAAACCAGATTTAGTCAGATTCTTCTTTTAATAATCAGTGGTATGGCTATATTTGGTTTTTACAAAGTTCAACAATCAGAAATAAGTCCTCTAAGTCTGGTTTTAACCATCTTAGTATTATGTATTTTTGGCATAATTTTGACCGAATTTTTTAAACAATGGGTAAATATCACTATTTCAGAACCAATATATGATGCTGTAGTCCATACTAATTCAGCATCTTCAGAAATTATAGAAGCAACAACCAAACAAGAAAATGTTATTTCAACACATTTAACACTATTAAAAGAAACAGCCAATGCAATTGAAAACCTAAATAAATCATCAAATCAAACAAAAGTAAGTGCACAAAAAGTTGCAGAAAAATCACAAGAAATTCTTTCTATGTCTAGCAAAGAACAAGAAGCAGTTAAAGCTAATATAGAAAAAATGAGAACCTTAAAGCAAAAAATAGAGATAATTGCAGAGTTAATTCTTGAATTAAGTGAACATACGCAACAAATTGGAAGTATTATTGGTGTTGTAGAAGATATTACTGAACAAACAAATATGTTGGCTCTTAATGCAGCAGTAGAAGCAGCAAGAGCTGGTGAACATGGTAAAGGTTTTGCCGTAGTTGCGAGTGAAATTAGAAAACTTGCTGATGAAAGTAAACAAGCTACATCAAAAATTTCTTCATTAATTTACGATATTCAACAAGCAACTAATTCTACGGTTATGGCTACAGAAGAAGGTACTAAAGAAATTGAATCCGGGGTTGATTTAGCTCATCAAATAGCTCAAAGTATAGATCTTTTACGTAATACAATCAATGAAACGGTTAAAGATGTTGAAGAGATTGTTGATTCTGCAAATAGTCAATCTGTTTGCACCCATGAAGTTTCTGATGCGATTAGCTCAATTAATCAGGGATTACTTGATTCAGCCAGCAATATTAAGCAAAATATATTAATTCTTCAAGGTTTAATAAATATATCAAAATCATTAAAAGAAAAAGTTATTGGAAATACCATACACAAGGAAAGCAACGACTACAAGAATTATAAGGTATAACAGATGGACTTTCTTGAAGAAGAATTAGAAGAGATATTAAATATTTTCAGAGAAGAAAGTGAAGAACACCTACAAAAAATAAATCAATGTCTCCTCAAGCTTGAAGCAAATCCAAAAGATAGCATGGTTATTTCTGAATTATTCAGAGAAGCACATAGCCTTAAAGGCGCAGCCAGAATGATTGGTCTAAATGATATTCAAGCTGTAGCCCATAAAATAGAAGATATTTTTGGATTAGCCAAGGAAAATACCTTAAAAATCACTCCTGAAATTGTAGATATTCTTTGTAAATCTGTTGATTGCATAGCTTCAATTGTTGAAGAATCTATACAAACAAGGGGCGCATGCCATTCTGTCAATGTTGATAAAATGCTTGAACAGCTTGAAATCATCAAAGAGTCTGTAAATCAAGCTACATCTAAATCTGAAATCAAACAGAATAATCTTATAAAAGAGGAGAAAATTCAAGAACCTGTTGATGACAACTTAGAAAAAGAGTCCATTGCTAAAATTAATTCTTTTTATGAGAATGCCAGCAGCCTAATTCCTTTAATTAAAGAAAAAATAGGTGATCTTAAAAAGTTTTCGATGGACGTAAACACAATTTCAGAATTTTACAAACTAATTACAGATCTGGATTGTCAAGCACAATCTATTAATATTTATGAGATAAAAGAACCCGTACAAGACATAAAAGTAAAATTAGACGGGGTTGTTAAAGGAAGCGGTATTCTGCTTGGCGCTGAAGTTGATGAAATAGAGGAATCTTTTAATAATTTTCTTGGAAATCTAGAAAGAACCCGACCAAATTTCAGCAGTGGAAGCAATATCCCTATTATTCAGTTAGAAGATAAGGATAATAATTTCTCTTTACCAGAGAAAAATGAGGATATTCAAGAGCACCAGGAGTTTTCAGAAAATAAAAAACAAGAAAAT
>MFRQ01000017.1:4897-5317 GCA_001784615.1 Candidatus Melainabacteria bacterium RIFOXYA2_FULL_32_9 | reverse complement strand
TATTGGAAAGATTGATGGCTTAAGACAGTGCGAAGCACCTCGCAATGACATTCTTTATTAGTGTATTTTAATATTCTCTAGGCAAACACCAAAATTATAAAAGTCATCCCGAATTTATTTCGGGATCTAACCACGTTTCAACTCTAAGTTATAACTGTATAGATGCCGGAACACGTCCGGCATGACATCAGTAAGTATTTTTTCTTTCCTCCTTAGTTCTTGATTAATCATAAATAGCTAATCAGGTAATAATATTTTGAATTTATGCCTGTAAAATATCTTGTTTATTAATCACGGGGAGTGAAATTATGGAAATTAATAAGCAGGATTATGAGGAATTAGTCAGTAAAGTTGAGCATCTTGAAGAAAAGATAAAAGCTATTGAAACCAGGTTAGATGCTGATGAAAAAGAGCTTGACC
>MFRQ01000017.1:3230-4820 GCA_001784615.1 Candidatus Melainabacteria bacterium RIFOXYA2_FULL_32_9 | reverse complement strand
GCCTCATAGCTTTTGTGTCCATCCACTAGGATTCTTTATTTACTGCTTTTAAAAAATTGATGAATTCCTTGTCGAAAGTTATTAAATGCACATTAAGCCAGTCAACTAAAGTTTGGTGCAAATGCAGGGCATATAGATATACATGTCTGTATTTATAAGGAGGATTTCCCTCTACATAATGATAATGATATCTTATTTGCTCATAAGTATCTTTAAAGAAGGTATGCGCCTTTTTATGCTCTAAATATTTACTATAGTCATACGTTTTCATGTATTTTTCTTCTATTTCAAAATGAACAGTTGTATAAAAATCAAGATCTTCAACGATTTTTATTATTTCATCTTTGCACTTACTTTCTTTACAAGCTTGATAAAGTGCGTTTACGTTATCAATTATCTTTTTATTCTGCTCATCAATCTCTTCTATTCCTGTTCTAAGATCTTCCGTCCATTCTATATGTAGTTCGTTATTCATGATTGACTCCAAAATCTTTTAATTAACTTGATATAACCTGATAAAATTATTTTACATCTGTTTTGAGATTAGTTTTATTGGTCATATTACCAATCTGTAGGCTTGATTTAATTATAATTATTGGGTCAAAATAATTTATATCTGGTGACGATGCATCGTTTCATGCTTTGAGATTGTTTCGCAAGAACGATTATTGTTTGGTGACCGTGTTTTTTATGGCTCACAATGACAGTGCGTGTCATCCTGAACGTTAGTAAAAGATCTCTTAGATTCTTCGCTTCGCTCAGAATGACAATGCGGGGTATTATTAGAAAGATCGGCGACTTAAAAGAGTGACTTTGTCACCTCAGAATGATAGAGGGGGCATCATTGAAGAGTTTCTGATTTGATTTAATTATGTAGAATCCGACCTTTTTGGGTCGGATTATTTGTTTTATACTTTATTTTTCTTTTGATTTACGCTACTTGTCTTGACTTAACCTGCTCTATGGCCTTTTTTTCTTTTAAATAAGTTTTGTATAAATCATAATTGCTCTGTAAATTCATCCAGAATTCAGGAGTAGTGCCGAAATAATTTGCCAGCTTTAAAGCCATTAGAGGACTTATTCCTCTTTTTTCATTATATATCTCACTAATAGTCTTTATTCCTACGTGTAAATCTTCTGAAAGTTTAGCTTGAGTTATACCAAGAGGCTTAGTAAATTCTTCCTGTAATATTATCCCCGGGTGGGTGAATGGTTTTACTTCTATCATATATATCTCCTTATTTGTGATAATCATCTATATAGACATTGTAGGCGTTCCCGTCTCTAAATTGGAATATCAGCCTGTATTGATCATTAATTCTTATGCTGTAATAACCTTTTAAATCTCCTTGGAGTTTCTCTAATCTGTTTGCCGGCGGGACTTTTAAATCCTGCTCTTTATAAGAAGCTTGCAGCATATCCAGCTTTCTTTTTCCGACCTTCGCTACATCTTGAGAAAACTTTTTAGGATGTTCTCCATTAAAGATTTTTTCAGTTTCCCTGCATTTAAAATTTATAATCATATTGGTATATTATCACAATACGATAAGTAGTTCAATATATATGATAAAAGATTTTATTATACTCAAG
>MFRQ01000017.1:0-3207 GCA_001784615.1 Candidatus Melainabacteria bacterium RIFOXYA2_FULL_32_9 | reverse complement strand
TGTTATTGTGGCTTAGCCACCTCGCAATGACAGTGGTAACCTGTAAGCTAGGTCATTGACCCAACAATTATAATTAAATATACTCGGCAATTTAGCCAAATATATTCTTATTTGAACAGCATTTTTAATGTTAGTTTTATTGTTTTTAGAATATTCATGTTTGACAGGTTTGATTTGTTTGAATAAGTCAATATCATTGGAATTTCTACAATTATGGGATTAAACATACTCATTTTCTTTAGTATTTCAGCAGTTACGGTGAAGCCTTTTTCCTGAATAAAATTTTCTCCGTGATAATTAACGGATTCTTTGATTAACCAGGATTTGTAAGCTCTGAAACCACAGGTATAATCTTTAACCCCTTTTATATTCCATTTTATTGTATATAAATATCTCGCTCCAAGACTTAAAAAAGCTCTGAAATTGCTTAAGCCATGAATTCTTGACTGTTCACAATATCTAGAAGCGATTACAATGTCTGATCCTTCATTGATTTTGTTCAGCATTTCTCTTATTAAATAAGGGTTATGCGTATCGTCGCTATCCATAGTCACTACAACATTATTTTCTCTAAGATTATCTTTTATCATTGAAAATCCTGTAGATAATGCTCCTTGTAGGCCTTTATTTTCTTCATGTTTTTTATAATTAATGTTTAAAGAGTTCAATTCATCTTTTGCTTTGAGTATCCAATTTTCTGTATCATCTTTGCTTGAGTCGTTAATAATAATTATTTCGTGTAAAATTGAACAGGAATTAGTAAAAAAGTTTTTGTATTTTACCAAAAGATTGTATACGCTTTCTCCTTCATTATAAACAGGAAGTATTATATAGATTTTGTTTATCATTAAGCTCCTTAAACCTCATTTTTTATAATTAATACAGTCAAATACCCTTCAAATTTAAAAAGTTTATTAAAAAAACAGAATATATTTTTTAAGATTTTATTAAAATTAAGAGATTCAGCAAGCATATTATCAGCTATTATAAGACGTTTTTCAAGCATTAAATTACATTCTTTCAGCTCTTTAGCCATATTACATAATTTATATTCTTTTGGATAAGGCCATTTATTGAATAAATTTGCTATTAAATAGCCGACTCGATAAGGTATACAATAATGATTGGGGAAAGCTAAAATGATAAATCCATTATCAATAAGGATTCTTTTATATTCTTTTATGGCTTTTACTCTCTCAGCATAATTAAAATGCTCTATAACACCTGAATTAAAGACTATATCATAAGTTTTACTGTTAATATTGGTTTCAAACATATCAGTATTAATAAATTGAGCCTGCTTATCGGCTTTTTTAAACAGGGTTTTAGCTAAATCAATAGCATTTATATCGCAGTCCAGCAAGGTTTTATCAAAATCATCATCTAGCAGTAAGCTTGTTATTCCTGTACCGCAGCCTATTTCTATGATTTTTCTCTTATCTTTATAGTCATTTATTATGTTTTTTAAGTCCAGATGGTACTCTTTTGGAGTAATATCCGAACTTAAAAACTTCTTATTATGTTCTTCCCAGAATTCTAACCAGATTTTTTCCTGATTCATTAAGGCTATACCTTTCAAATTTAAATTTTCTTATGTCACCTTCCGTAATGATTTTTCAATTATTGGATTATAGTTTAAGCCGTTATCTGGATAGATTGCCGCAGATTCCTTTGGAATCTTCGCAATGACATCTGTTTTATTTCCTGAATAGGTATTAATTACTGAAATAACAGGCTTATTTCTTTAGAATGTGTACTTCCCAGCCGTCTTTTTTAATGATTTTTACTGTTTGAAAATACTTTTTCTCAATTTTCTCAAGGTTTATGGCTGCTCTGGAGGTTAACAGGTAGTATAATGAAATATCTTTATATATTCTATCATTCCTGGCAATCTTTATTAAAAGATCCTCATCAAAAGGTTTCATCCCGATAGGCATGACGGTGACAAAGTATCTTCCTTTATCCAGTTTGCTTACCACGCTTTTTCTTATATAATTCTCAAAGCTAACAGGTATTTTAGAATATAAAATATATTTTTTTAAATTGTCGTGAGCGTTTTTTCTCGTTAAAATGTCTAATACTTCTATGCCTAAAATCTTTTCACTACCAAGACAAATGTCAGCCATAGTAAAATCCAATAAATTTATGTCTTTTAGAGAATAATATTTTCCCAGGAATTTTCCTTCCATGGGTAAAATCAGAATATCATTTGAATTTAAGTGATATTCTTTTAAAATACTTGCAATTGTTCTATATCCTTGTGAACTTGGTTGTTTTTGGATACCGTATGGAGTAAATACCAGATAAAACAGATTTACAAATACAAATAAGCTTATTAACGACCCTGATAAAAACTTATTTCTTATATTAACAAGCCCATAAACCACACCAACAAGAATAGATGGAAATGCCAGAGTAAGATATCTACTTGTGATTGCAAGTTTTCCCATTAGTGTCATTATAATTTCAAGAATAATTAGTAAAAAGCCGATTGAAAGGATTAAAGTTCCTAAATCTCGCTTTTGGCAGGTTTTAATTATTCCTGTAATAGCTATTATAACAGGAATAACCGCAAAAATTATGAAATCGGGTTTTATACCGTTTGAAATGAGCCCTTCATAATAATTTAAATCAGGAAATGCAATGCTCGATATAACCGGAGAAAACCAGTTTTGCATTACTAAAAGAATGCTTGCGTAATTAAAATTTTGATAAAAGCTGAATGAGTTGATATATCCACTCGCTACCATAGTATGTTGTTGAATTAATATGGGAACATAAGGAATAAATAATATAAAAGTCACGATTTGTGCGTAAATAAACGGTTTTAAATTCTCTCTCTTCGACCAATACAGATAAATAAGAGATATAATAACCTCGCAAAAAATAAATACAAAACCAATGGTGAAAGTATATAAAATAGCTGCATTAGATAAAATCAGCCCTGTATAGTTTTTTAGAGATGTTTTTTTAAGGGTTTTTATAAGAAATAAGACTGATAATGCTCCTAATAAAGCTGTTAAAGAGTAAAATCTAACTTCTTGCGAGTAGTAAATTAAAAAAGAGTTTATGCTGACAAATAAAGCAAGTATGAAACCTGTTTTTCTCGATAAGACTTCTTTTCCAATTAGATAAGATACGGGAATAATAAATAATCCGGGTATGACAGAAAATAATCTGACAATAATATCGTGTATTCCAAACAAT
>MFRQ01000016.1 GCA_001784615.1 Candidatus Melainabacteria bacterium RIFOXYA2_FULL_32_9 | reverse complement strand
AAATAATTATTTCCCTTCTTATATGATTGTATATTTACTTTGCACCGGATACTGGAGTTGAAATATCTTCTAAAGCTTCGTAGGTTTCGTGTTCTTCACCTGAAATAACAGCAATATCTCCAAGTGAAATTATTCCTACAACTTTATTATTTTCATCAACTACAGGAATTCTTCTAACTTTATTTTTCCTCATTTTTTCTATTACTACATCTATATCATCATCAGGATGACAGGTAACAACTGGTTTAGACATAAATTCTTTTACCAGCGTTTTTTCGGGGTCTTTATTATTTAAAACAGTGTACAGTGCAATATCTCTGTCAGTTACTATGCCTAAAATTTCATTATTTTCATTAACAACAGGAACCGCACCACAATTTAGTTCTTTCATAACTTGAACTGCATCTTTAGCTGTACATTCAGGGCGACACATTTTTATAAATTTTGTCATTACGTCTCGAGATTTCATAATTTCCCCCTTATTTATTTACATAACCGAGATTGCTTGAGTCGGGCAGGCTTCTGCAGCCGCTTTTGTATCATGTTCTAATGTTGGAGAAATGAATGTTGTAGTTGCTTCTGATAATCCTTGTGGATCAAACTCGAACACAGCAGGACAAATATCAATACAAATACTGCAACCTATACAGGCGTTTTTATTTACACTAGCTTTCATAGTATTCCTTTCTTATTGAACTGAATTATACGCTGAATAACAATATTACCTTGTACTACGGAATATATCATTGGTGGTTGTGCTGTACAATGACTCATTGAATATAAACCACGTGGCTATTATGAATTATACAGGCTATGTAGCCTTATCTGGAAAATAGAGATACTTTGTTTCAAAAATAATGATGATTGGGATATGTTTTATTGGAGGAACCTGTGCACCATGTCAATTTAAGGTGATAAAGTCACTTTTTCAAGGCATCAATTATTCCAGTCTTAATTATGTGCGTTAGCGACGGAAATAATTTACCCCCTGAATTTATGGAACAGTTCACCAATGGATTGACCGAATAATTTCAATGGGAATATTTTCTCCGTCGCTGTGCCTGTTAGCTTCGCACAGGCAAGGCTCCTACGAAAACATTCCCATCTCCATAATTAATTGCTCAAAGTACTAAATAAGCATATGTGCAATTTGGAAAAATTAACAATCTTAAAAAATTTTAAGATTGTTAAAGTGCTAATATTTTTGAACATTTCTATTTATAAGAATTTTTATCTAGCTATAAGCGAGATATTACAACGGAATACGTGATGTTGATTCTTCTATGTTTTGAATTATATAATTACTGCTTTACCATTATTTAAAAATATATAAGCAAACTTCAAATAAATTTGCTATTATGTTAATGTAATACAAAAATAAAGGTTAGTTAAAGAGGGACATTCATGATCAGACTTGAGAATGATGATTCGTTCCCGTGTATGAAGAGTGTGTAAGGGGAACAAGAATCTATGTCATCAGACTCATATGGTAATATAGATAGCGATAGTCACCAGGTATATATATCAACAAAAAACTATAGTGAACTATCAAAACAACCAGAAAGTATCGTATCAGAACTCGCAGTATGGCGAGCATTAATTGCAAATCTTGGAATAGCTGGAATTAAGCTTATATGCTGGTTTTTCAGCAGAAGTTCTGCTATGTTGTCAGAAGCTATACACTCAGCAGCAGATAGTTTTAACAGTCTTTGCTTATTAGTAGGATTAAAAAGAGGTAGTAGACCAGCTGATAAATTCCATCCATTTGGATATGGTCTGGAAGCAAATGTCTGGGCGCTTTTCGCCTGCTTATTAATGTTAATTGGTACGATTGTATCATTATATAGTGGTGGCATGAGATTAATTTATGGAAATGAACATATCCATGAATTATTGAAAAATTATCACCTAATTGCAATTACTTTATTTGTAAGTATTGCTTTTGAAATCTGGGCTGTAACTAGTGCAAGTATTGCAGTCGTTGAAGAAGCTGAAATTGAGGTTAAAAGCAAGTTTGATGCTTTCTTAAAATCATTCAAACATATACATCACATTAAAAGCCCGACAACTAAATTTGTATGGTACGAGGATATAGCAGCTTTAACTGGTGTTATAGTTGCGCTTATTGCTATAACTATATCTAAATTCTTTGTTAATGAATCAATTGCGTACATTCCTGATGCTGTTGCATCAATAATAATTGGTTTTATGCTATTTGGGCTTGTTATTTACCTGTTAAGATACAATATGAATTCTTTAACAGGTGCTGCTGCTAAACCTCAAATTGAAGAATTGATAAGGACAATAGCTTCTAATGTCAACGGTATATCTCAGGTTCATGACCTAAAAACAATGGATATGGGATCTTCAGGTCTTATTGTTAATATGGAAATTGAAGTTGATCCGGAAACTCAGGTTAAAGATGCAGATGATATTGCCGATAAACTTGAAGAAAAAATCAAAGAGAAAGTTAAAAACATTGCTCATATAACTATTGAAGTTCAGGCTGATGATACTGAAGAAAATTGGGGCGAGAAATTTGAAAGTCTAATTGATGAAGGTAAAGATACTGGAGTACTAAAACCGCAAGAAGCAAAAATGCTCTCTAAGTTCTTTGATTTTACGAATACAGTTGTTTGGGAAATTATGGTTCCAAGAACTAATATTGATTTTATTGATGCTGAGGCAAGCGTTGATGAGTTAATGGACAAAATTATAATTTCAGGACATACAAGAATTCCTGTGTATAGAGAAAGTGTAGATAACATTATTGGCGTTATTAATGCTAAAGACGTTTTAGCTGTTCTGAAAAATAACGATAAAGACAATGTTAAGCTCGAAGATCTAGCAAGAGAATTAATAATTGTTCCAGAAAATAAATCTATAAGTGACATGTTAAATGAGTTTACAAGAAGTAAAGCTCAGATTGCTGCGGTTGTTGATGAACACGGTGGTGTTGCAGGGATTGTGACCGTAGAGGATGTGCTTGAGGAAATTGTGGGAGAAATCTGGGATGAATATGATATTCCAGACACTGAGATAATAAAAGTTGATGAGAATACTTTAATAGTTAGTTCAAAAACAGAAATTTATGATTTAAATGAACGTTTCAATCTTGATTTACCAACTGAAGATTTCCAGACAATAGGCGGTTATGTATTTGGACTTGTTGGAAGAGAGCCTGAAGTTGGTGATGAAGTTGAGGCGAATGGCATTAAAATGAAAGTAGAGAGTATGGACGGGCATAAGATTGTCAGAGTAATTCTCTATAAAGAAGACGGTTTCACAGATGTACAGGAAATAGAAGAAGATTAATTATACATAAATTGAGTTACAGGAAATTAAAACCAGATTAGGCAGTTTACTTTTAACTGCCTAATTTATATTATAGAGATAGATTGTTTTGGAGTAACTATAATGACATATAAATCAGGATTTGTTGCAATAATTGGCAGACCTAATGTTGGAAAATCTACTTTATTAAATAAAATAATTGGTCAAAAAGTTGTTATTACCAGTGAAAAGCCTCAGACCACAAGAAAAAGAATCAGGGGCATTTATACCTCTGAAAAAGGCCAAATAATTTTTGTTGATACCCCAGGCATCCATAGACCCTTACATAAGCTTGGAGAGTTTTTACTGGAAGAAGCGAGATTAGCTATACCAGATGCAGATTTAGTTTTATATCTTGTCGATGGAACGGAAACAGCAGGTCCTGGGGATAGATGGATCATAAACAATTTACTGGAGACTGATACTCCGATAATGATGGTTGTAAATAAAGTTGATCAGATTAAATCTATGGAAAAAAGAGATGAGAATATAGATAGTTACAAGGAATTGTTTAAGGACAAGCAAATTCCTGTAATTAAAATTTCTGCTAAAACAGGTAGAAATATTGATGATCTTATAAAAAATATTTATCGTAAGTTGCCTAAAGGACCTCAATATTACCCTGATGAAGAAATAACCGATCAAAATATGCGAGCTATTGTTGAAGAGATGATCAGGGAAAGAATTCTGGTCAATACACATGAGGAAATACCACATAGTGTAGCAGTTACTATAGATAAATATGAAGAAAAGCCTAATATTGTTAATATAGCTGCGACTATTTATGTAGAGCACGATTCACAAAAAGGCATAATTATTGGTGATAAGGGTTCTATGATCAAAAAAATTGGAACCGAAGCCCGTGGTGAAATAGAAAAAGTTCTAGACTCGAAAGTATTTCTGGAATTATTTGTAAAAGTCAAAAAAGACTGGCGTAAAAAAGACTTATCATTAAAAGAGTTTGGCTATAGTTCAAGATCCTAAAAAATTTGTCTAATTCTCCAATAGAATCAGTTAGAATAAACGAAAAAGACGGTAAAGTGTAGCAAATGCTATTCGAGATAGTTTCAACAGTAAATAAGGACTAAGTATAAAGACACAAATCAAATAATCCCGTCCTTTCTAAAAGCATTAAAAAGTTTTAAATTGATTAAATAACTGAGTCTTAATGCCTACAATCAATTAAACTTTTCATTAATAAACATTACTAAAAATAGTAAGAAAAATAATAAATTTCTTCTATAAAGACTATTAACCTGATAAATTTAATTTAAAGGGTTAAATTAGAAAAGGTATTTAGTGGATGAAAAGTTATAAGGTTAAGTTAAGTTATTTATTGATTTTAACAATATCATATTTATTGAATGTTAATGCCTCTTATGGAGGTAAGGTCGATTTTGATGGTAATGGCGGTTTTAATTTCAATAGCAACACAAATATTCCCATGCCAGCAACTCCTTCACCACCTCCCTCTTCAGAATCAAATGATAATTCACCAAATACCTACACAAAGCCAAAGACACATCCCAAACATTCTTCAGGTTCCCTTCTCACGCCACAGATGAGAAATGACATTGTAGATAGTGTTTACGCACAAATGCAAGCACAGGCTAAGCAAAAGGCTTTAGAGGCGAAAAAACAGGCTGAAGAAGCTGAAGCTAAAAAAAAGCAGGAAGAAGCTAAAAAGAAAAAAGAGGCTCAGAACTGGATTAGAGATTATCAAGCTGATACAAATCCTAAAATAGATAATATAGATACTCCACTTAAGTCCTTAGATGATTCTGATCCGGTTAGAAACTTAAAAGGCTCTTATGTGCCGCCTATGGGTTATACAAAAAATCCTGCTAACGATGAATTTAAAGTGCCTAAATTGGAACCTCAGACTACACCAGTATCTAATGTGCCTAAAACTAATAATTCAGATTTATTAACTCCTGGTAAAACTGAAGGAGAGCTAAGAGAGATGTACTATGGCTCCGATAGAGAAATCATGCAGTGTGCCAGCGGTAAAAAAGAATGCAGCCCTGAATATGTAAAAGCCCTTCAAATGAAACGATTAACGGCTGAGCAGGGATTAACAATTCATTATAACTATAAAGAAGTTAACGGAAACTTTATTAAAAAACCTAGGTAATAGTGGACACTTTTCTTAAGTTAACGCTGAAAGTTCTGTTATAATCTGACAACATTTAAAGTTATCAGAACCCGATATACCAATAGCAAAGCTTAAAAACTAATAAACAGGAGTTGAATATATGAAAAAGGTAAGTTTACTGCGTAAATTATCATTAATACTGGTAATGTTTTCTACAGTAATCTTAATTGGTGGCTGTAGTCCTGAATATCTACAACAGCAAGGCATTGGCTCTTATAATTATGGGGACTATTTATACAGTGCAGGTCACTTTAAACTTGTGCTTGAACAACAGCCTGATAACCCTAATGCATATTACTGGCTTGGAAAGAATTATGCAGCAGTTGGGGATTACGATACTGCTATTGTTAACTATAAAAAAGCAATAGAACTGGGTGGACTGGTAACAAATTCTAAAACCACTCCTTCAAGCTATTATCTAGATTTTGGAAAGGCTTATTTTGACCTTGCAAATGCTTATTATGGAAAGGGAGAATATCAGGAAGCAGCAAAGACACTAAAAAAACTCAATGAAGTAAGTCCAGGCATGTGTATTGCAAATGATACAAATTTATTTCAATGTACAGTGATCTATGATTATGCAAATCAGGCAAAAGATGCTATTGACTTACATAATAGATACACATACGCTGAAATAAATTTGTCAAGAAAGAATAGAATACTGGCTTATTTCTATTTAAGAGATCACAATTATGATGCAGCCATAAATTTAGCAGTAAAAGCCATAGAACAAATGCCCAATAATGAGCTTGCTTATTATTTCTTAGGAGTGATCTCAGGAGAAAAAGGACAATATGATAAAGCGGTTGATACCATCAGAAAAGCTATACAAATTAAGAGTGATGATATAAGTCCTAAAAAATATTTGCCGATGTATATAAGCCTTGCCTATTATTTAGCCCAAAATGGGCAATATGATGCAGCACTGGCTGCTTATAATGATGCTATACAAAATACAAAAAATACAACTTATTCTATTCCTTATAATAAACTTATTTGGAACACTTCAACAAGTTCTTATGTGAATCAGATACGTTATAAAACAGGTTATGTATCTTATGATGATTATCCTTCAATAATGGCAACAGCTTGGGCTTCTTATAATGCAGGTAATTATACTGAGGCACTTAAACTAATTAATGATTATATTGATAAAGCTGATAATGGAAGGGTAGGAATGGTTATCCGAGATTCTGCTTATCTAAAATCATCTTTTGACTGTTATCATTATGTATTTTCAGTAAGACCTGATAGTCCTGCTGAAAAAGCAGGTCTTCAATTTGGAGACAGGATAGTTGCAATCGATGGAAAAAAAGCAAAAGGTAAATCCTCAAATGATATAGTAAATGAGATTTCAGGACCGGTTGGAACAGAAGTAACATTAAAAATAGAAAGATACAACAATCCTGTCAAAAAAGCAGATAAAGTTATCCTGGAGAAAAAACTAGTTAGAGAAAATACCAGAGATAAAGATGTTCTTGCCAGGTTGGCTAAAGTATATGGAGTAAGAAGTTTAATCTATAGAGCGCAAGGCGAGTCTGAGAAAGCTCATTCTGATGCTCAAATGGCAATAAAATATAATCCTGAATCTTTTAATGCAAAGCTGGCATGGGGATTGGCAAATAATGATAAGGGTAATTATAATGAGGCAATAAAAATTCTGGCAAGCGCTAAATTGCCGGAAAATGAAAGGCTTTATGGATTTGATGTTTATTATCTCTTTACTCCATTTCCATCTGATGAAGAATTAATAAAGCTAGGTAAAGCTACTGCTTATTTAAAACTGGGTAAGGCTAATGAAGCTGTTAGTTATCTACCAACAAAAGAAATATCTTATACAGCAGGACCTATTTGGAAGGAGTATCAAGTTTTATCATTAGAATTAACTAAATTAGCACAGACGCATAATGAAAAAGCTGTTAAATTAGAGCAAGAAGGTTTCTTGAAAGAAGCATTAAATGAATATACACTAGCTTTTTCATACGCTAATGATGAAAAGCAAGAAGAAGAAATAAGAAATAATATTTTAACTTTATTACAGGAATATCCTGCTTCTCTATCATTGTCAGAAGAAGCAAGAAGACATATGGTAAGAGCTGATGTACTAGTTAAACAAAATGACCTAAATGGTGCTTTAAATGAATGCAAAAGGGCTCTCAAGTTAGCTCCTTATATCCCAAAACTTTATTACAATATTGCAGGACTCAATAGTGGCTTAAAGAATTACGACAAGGCTATTGAATGTATGAATATTTATATAAAATTAGCTCCCGATGCTCCTGATATCCAGAATGCTAAAGATGAGATTACAAAATGGGAATTATTGCAGGAACGAAAATAGGGTTTTATTATGTTAAGCGTATATGAATTATTTATAATTGTTATAATTTCAGCATCTTTGGTGTTAAGTCTTTTAGCATTGGGGATTTTAGTCCTATTGGCATTGCATTTACATTTTATACGTTCATTAAGCAAAAATGTAAACGAAATCAAACAAATCCTTACAAAAGAAAACATAAAATAAGCTATTCTATTTTGAAATTTTCAGTTATAATCACTCCATTAAAATAACTTGGAGGCACCATGAAAAAGATATTTATTGTTTTAATGCTACTGGCAGCATCAAGCACAGTTAACACAAAATGCTTTGCTCAAAGCGCATGGGGACAGCTACAGCAAACTGCTGACGATAGTGGCTCTAACTGCTATACCAATGGTTCGTACGATTATGAAGGTGCAAGCAGTACTTCGGGGTATAATTTTGACACTCCATCAACTAGTCCTCCAGCTGTAGATTTAAGAGGCGCAGGTAAACATCCCACGCCACAGTTGTTGAGAGACTCTGACGACTAAATCATAATAACAAACATAAGATGACAAGGAAATACCATGAAAAAAATTATTGTTCTTTTTATAATACTGGCTGCATCAGGTGTAGTTAGCGCAAAATGTTTTGCTCAAAGTGCATGGAACCAAGCACAAGACACTGATTACTATGGAAATAATGCGGCTCACAGCTCTTCTGATGAAGGTGCCAGATCTACTGCAGGTTGTGGTTTTGATACAAATTGTGGTTCATCAACTGTAGTTGATTTAAGAGACGCAGGAGAACATCCAACTCCACAGTTATTAAGAAACTCTGATGGAAGTAATCCTTATACTCCTAAGAAGTACAGAAGTTTGAAGACTACTCCTCCACCAATGCCAAGATAAAAGCTTAAAACAATAAAATTAACGGTTATGAATAACCGTTAATTTTAAAAATAATATATTAACTGTAAGGAAGAATATATGTGGTGTAATGTTATTTTTATTATAATTGTGTTTATCATTGCTTTTGTTGGGTTTACAGGTTATACACTAGCGAAAGATAATAATAATTCAACATTGGATCAGCTTTCAAAGTCTGAATATGCTAATAAACTAGAACAGTTACCTCAAAATCCTAATACCTGGGAAGAACCTGTAAGTGCAATGTGTTATGATACAGCAGCTCCACCAGATAGGGATCAATATATATGTCCAGTTTGCGGAGAAATGACCTTATATTCCAGTTTTTTTGATATAGGAGGCACTGATCTTAGTAAAATATCTTATTATCGTAGTCTTATTAAAAAAATAAAAAAACTGGATGTTAAACTCGATGAATCTGAACTTTGCGAGAAATGTAGTCCAAATATCGAGACCCGTAAACTATACCTCTTAATAAAACCCAAAAATCATAAAAACTTAATACCACAAAGAACTAGCGATATTACTGAAGAGGATATAAACCTGCTTTATGAATATTCAGAAGGAATAAAAGAGCATAGTACATATTATGGGAAATTTCCTATAATAAATTACAAAGATCGCTTAGAAGAGTTGCTTGGAGCAACGGTAAAATTATAATTTTAATACTGAATGAAAGTAGAATATATGTGGTATAGTTTTATCTTTATTTTAGTCATATTTATTGCTGTTTTCGTAGGATTTACAGGATACACACTAGCGAAAGATAATAGCAATTCAGCATGGGATCAACTCTCAAAATTTGAATATGCTAATAAGCTCGAGCAATTACCCCAAAATTCTGATAGCTGGAAAGAGCCAGTAGGCGCAATGTGTTATAAGGTAGCAGCCCCACCTGAAAGAGCAGAATATATATGCCCTGTGTGCGGAGAAATGACTTTATATCCGATATATGCGAGTGGAACACTTGATTCAATACCTTCTTACCGTAATCTTGTTAAAAAAATAAAAAAAATATATGTAAAATTGGATGAGTCTCAGTTTTGCGATAAATGCAGTCCAAACACAAAGACTCGAGACTTATGTCTTATAGTAAAAGCCAGCAAAGATTCAAACCCGCATAAAACCTGTGATATCACTAAAGATGATATAATGCTGCTTTATGAATATTCAGAAGGAATAAAAGAGCACGACAATTACTATGAGAAAGTTCCTTTAGCAAACGATGAAGCTCGTCTGGAAGAATTGCTCGGAATAAAGATAAAAATAGATAAAGATAAAAAATAATGGAAAATAATCTAACTTCAAAACTGGCTCCATCATTTCTTCCTGCAACCTGCGTTCTGGAAATGACTTATAAATGCAATCATAAATGCCTTTTTTGCTCATGTCCCTGGGAAGCAAAGAATGATTTTAAAAAGAGAAAAGAATTAAGTCTTCAGGAATGGAAAGACTGCATAAAGCTGATGGCTGAAAAAGGTGTTTGTAATATTGCATTTACCGGAGGAGAAGCTTTATTAAGAAAAGACCTCAAAGAAATTATCGAGTTTGCAGGTTCCTGCATATCAGAATATATTGAAACCAAAGATGGGATTTTGGTTTCAGAGAAAAAACCACCAAAATTGTACTTAATCTCTAATGGCGAACTTGTTAATGATGAAGCACTTTCTCTTTGTAAAGATAATAATATTCATCTAAGTATGAGTTTACCGGGTCTTAGGACATTTAAATATCATACTCAATCAGGTAATTACCAGAAAATTCTCAAAAATTTCACCAAAGCCAAGGAAATGGGTATTACTACAACTGTAAATATCACAGTAACCAAGAAAAACCTGTTTGAATTATATGAAACCATATCTGAAGCCCTAATAGCAGGAGCAGATTCACTTCTATTAAACAGATTTCTTCCTGGTGGACGAGGGCTAAAATATGCCAAAGAACTTTTACTTTCTATAGAAGATATAAATAAGATGCTTGATATAGCTGAAGAGGTTTTAAAAACGGCTAATAGAAAAGGAAGCGTTGGAACAGAGCTTCCTAAATGTATTATTGATACAAGCAAGTATTCATATTTAAAAGTATCTACCAAATGCTCAGCAGCAATAAACTTCTTTGTAGTTGGACCTTCCGGATTTATCAGAACCTGCAATCATTCACCAATTGAGCTTTGTCATTTTTCAGAGTTTGAATCTCTAAAGTCTAACAGTTACTGGAAAAGTTTTACCCAGAAAGAATATATCCCATCATCCTGTAATGACTGCAATAGCCTGTCTGAATGCGACTGTGGCTGTAGAGAAGCAGCACATGTTTTCAGTGGAGAAATAAATTCTCAGGATCCTGTATTTATTTAAGAAAATTATAAAAGTTAATGATTAAACTATGCTAAAATTAGTTCAACTAAAATTAAGAATATTAAAGGAGAACGAATGATTAAGCAAATATATAGATTTTTATCAGTACTCCTAATATCAAATCTTATTTTTAGCCCAGCCGGTTTAACTAAATCACAGAAAAACACTGAGAGTTTCTCTGCAACTGTTTGCCAGAACAATGATAAAGCTAATAATACAGATAATGAAGAACCCATTAATAATCAAGATCCTATTAATAGAGATCCCAATCTTGAAAAAATGCCACCATATAATGATGATTCAGGCAAATTTACTACCTTATACGGTGTACAGATTATAGATGATATTTATCGCACATACCCTTCACCTAATGATCAATAATTAAAAACTTTATAATGATAAAAGTAATAGGAGGACATATGTTTAAACAAGTTTACAAGTTCTTATCAATACTTCTCATATCAAATCTTCTTTTTAGTCCGGCAGTTCTAAGCAAATCTCAAAAAGATCCTAATAGTCAAAAAAAATCAATAATACAAAGATTATTCTGTCATAAAAAACCTGCTGAACAGAAGCCCGATAATCAAAATACTAATGTTCAAAAGCCTACTTATAGTGATCCCGGTGGATATGTTACAAAATATGGTGTATATTACACTGATGACATCTTTGATACCTATCCTACAGTAAAGCCTAATGATAAATAATAGGTTATCGACTAATGTTTAAGCAAATAAACTTATAATAAGAGAATATAAATGTTCAAGAAAAAAGTGCTACATAATGTAGTCTGGGAAATTACTTTAAAATGTAATGCCAGATGTATTCACTGTGGTTCGTCAGCGGGAGATGCAAGAGAAGATGAACTAAGTACAGAAGAAGCTCTCAATATATGTGACCAGCTTTCTGAAGTTGGCTGTAAAGTTGTAAATCTAATCGGGGGAGAACTATTTCTCAGACCTGACTGGCATGAAATTATCAAAAGATTAATTCAAGGGAATGTCGATGTCTCGATAATAACAAATGGTATAGCTTTAACCGAAGATAAAATTGATTTTCTGGCAGACATAGGCATTAAAACTCTTGGTATAAGTATAGATGGCGGGAATCCTGAAACCAATGACCACATAAGACAAGTTCCAGGACTGTTTGATAAAATCTTCAATATAATGGAATATATTGATAAAACAAGTCTTAATGCAGTTGCTATAACTACTTTAAATAAGCTTAATATTTCTGAATTACCACAGCTTCGAGAAAGACTGATTAATTCTCCATTTAAAGCCTGGCAAATTCAACTTGCTGCTCCTCATGGAAGAATGCAAAATGATTTATTCCTGGATTTATTTGAATATTATATATCAGGTTTGTTCTTTGCTCAGTCCAGAATAACTGTCCCAATGAAGCAATTAGCAATCATATGTCTTCATGATTATGGATATTTTTCAAAGGTAATCCCTAGACATACTTCATATTCACAATGGACAGGATGCTCTGCTGGAAAAGGAGTACTTGGAATTAGAAGTGACGGTAAAGTTCAGGGCTGTTTATCTATTTATCAGGATGAATTTACAGAAGGAGATTTAAGACAACAATCTTTAAAAGAGATATGGCACTCAAAAAAACTCTGCAAATGGAATAAAAGGCTAAACAGATATTTATCATTAAAAGGCTTCTGTAAATCCTGTGAATTCGGTCTTGTTTGTCTAGGGGGCTGCTCAGATCTTGCTTATTCTTTAACAGGAAATGTTGGCGAAAATCCTCAATGTTACCACGCAATAGAATCATACTGGAAAAAAGCCAGCCCCAAAAATGAATTTGAAGAAGTATTTAAGGCAATAACTCAGGGTTATATGGATAAATTTGGTACTATATATCTAAAATCAGAAGAAAAACTCTCTATAGATTTTGTTGAAAATCTAAATATAGAGAAAAAACATAAAGATCTTCTTAAATTAATCGCAAATAAGTAACGCAATAAAAAATGCGTAAGTATTTTTTACGCTGTCCTTAATTAAACGACTAAAAATAACTAAATTAGTTTATTATGATTTATTGTATAATGATGTAAAAGAAATTTTTGAACATACTGGTTGGAATCGTATAGGGTGGAAGTGATTTAAATGTCTGATAATTTAACTTTATCTGTTATAATGCCTTCTTTAAATGAAGAAAATAATATTGAGCAAGCTGTATTTTCTACTCTTGATGCCTTTAAGAAATACAGTATTCAGGGGGAAATAATTGTAGTTAACGATGGGAGTACAGATAATACAAGAAATATTGTAGAAAATATAATTAAAATTCATAATAATGTAAGATTAATAAGCCATGATAAACCAGAAGGCATTGGATATTCATTCTGGGATGGTATAAAAAGCTCTGCAATGGATGTAGTGGTTATGTTTCCGGGAGACAATGAGAATGATCCTGAAGATGCACTGTCATTTCTTCCTTTAATGCATCATGTAGATATTATTATCCCATTTATTCACAATAGAGAAGTAAGAGATAAAAAAAGAAGATTTATCTCTACTCTTTACAGGTCAATAATTAATATTTCTTTTGGAATAAACCTTAATTACACTAATGGAACAACTTTTTATAGACGAGCAATACTTGATGAAGTTGAAATCAACAATTTTGGATTCTTTTATCAGGCAGAACTACTAATTAAACTTATAAGAAGAGGATATTTATTTGCTGAAGTCCCCAACTTCCTTGGAATAAGAAATGGCGGAAATTCAAAAGCTACAACCCTTAGCTCTCTCCTTAGTGTCATGAAAGGATATTTAAAACTAGCATATAATGTACATATAAAAGGTATAGCCGGACAAAGAAGACATTATAAGGAATTATACGATAAATCTACAGCTTATATTAGGCAGAATGATTTTGAAGAAAGAGCAAAAAACAGGTGTCTTAATATTACATTGATTTGTTAATCTGTATCAATTCTCTTTAAATTTTCAAATTCTGGATAATAGTCAAGTAATGAGTCATCACGAGATATTAAATATGGAAGACTATCGTTTGTCTTAATTGCGAAGTGATCTTAATGCAAATAACGTTTTTGAGATTGCGTCGCAACATCGATTATAGAAAATATCCCTGCTACAAGGTTCGCAATGACTCCCTCGATTTTAGTTTCTTATTTAACATTACCTAATTCTAACGTAATTCTGCATAAATATCTGGCGAAATATTGCTATTCTAATATAAAACCTCTACTTACAGGTTAACAAGACTTGAAGTAGGGGTTTTAGCTTATTTCATAAAATTAGTCTCAGAAATAAATCTTAGTCAATTCCTAGAAAAATACGTTATGGATTAAGGACGCAATAAAAAATGCGTAAGTATTTTTTACGCTGTCCTTAAATCTGTTATTGACAACTATTAGTTAATATAGTAATAGTTAATATATTAACTAATTATTAATAAGTGGTAGATTCAAGATGTTAGAAAGCTTTGTGGGATATCAGATTGGAAAGAGTTCTTTAAGCATTAAGTTAGCCATAAAACAAATGTTTATATCTAAAGGTTTCGATATCACACCTGAGCAGTGGGGTGTTTTGTACACCTTAAGCAAGGAAGATGGGCAGTATCAGAATAAACTGGCAAATAAACTATTAAAACAAAAACCAAACATTACCCGTTTAATAGATATCCTAGAAGAAAAAAAGTTGCTTATCAGAAAAATAAATACTGAAGATCGTAGAGTATACAAAGTATACCTAACAGAAAAGGGAAGAAAATTAGCAGAAGCAATTTATTCTCATATAGTTAACTTTGAGAATAAACTCTGTCAAGAATTACAAAAAGAAGAAATAGTGACATTAGGCAAATTACTAGGTAAACTCACAATTAATAGCTGATAATGAATGGAAATTAAAATGAAAAGCAGCACAAAATCAAAGATTATAGCAATATTATTAATGTTCATATTTTGTTTATCTATAGATAAACAAATATATGCAGTAGAAAATGTCTGTCCTGAATACTCTCTCGCCGATCTTTACGAAGCTGCTATAGAAAAATCAGAAATTATAGAAATATCCAAAGAAGATGTCTTAATTTCAAGAATCCAGAAGAATAAAACCTTATCAGATCTTATACCAAATCTATCTACTTTTGGGGATTATAGGCGATATGACAAAGCAAAAACCGCTTCGGGTGGAAGCTTCACTATACAACCTGAAAATGCATATACTTGGGGCGCAAAATTGGAACAATCATTATCTCTTGGAGGAAGAGAGTTCATTGCTTTAAATATGAGTAAGAAAAAAATAGAGAAAAGCAAAACTGATTTTAAAACTGTAAATGAAAACTATTTATTAAATGTCGCATCTGCTTATTATAATATTCTAAAAACTCAAAAAACATTGAAAATAGCTCAAGAAAATCTTAATAGGTTAGAAAAACATAAAGATGTAACAAAATTAAGACTCAAAGTTGGAGAGATCACTAAAACGGTTGTTCTAAGGGCAGAAGCTGAAGTTTCACAAGCGCAATCTGATGTAATAAGAGCAACAAATAATTTAAAAATGGCCAAAGCAAATCTGATAAAGTTAACCGAAATTGAAGATAATTTTACAGTTAGGGAGACTTCTTTTGAATCAATTGATATTGATGAATTAGCAAGTTTAAAAGAGCAAGCTGTAACTAATAGGACAGAATTAAAGAGTTTTGACTTGCAAACACAGATCGCAAAAGACCAGGTTAGATTTGTAAAGAGTACATATTTACCTGATGTTTCCCTTGAAGCTGCTTATACAGGAAATGACACATCCCCCTCAACTTCTTTTAATAATAAAGATGTTATATACGGACAAATTAGCCTTAAGATACCTCTTATCGAGGGAGGAAGAAGAAAAGCAGAGATTGATGAAGCCAAATCAAAGCTTAAACAATCAGAATTATTATACAAAGATCTTAAAAGCACAATAAGCCTAGAGGTAGATGATGCTTATTATAATTTAATGACACAACAAAGTGTTCTTGGCAAAATTCAAGATCAGCTAAAATTAGCTAAAGATAATTATGAAAAAATATCTGAACAGTTTAAAGAAGGTTTTGCCAATAGTATAGACATAGTGGATGCTAATAATTTTCTGGTTTCCACAGAACAACAACTTATAAATGCACAGTATGATTACCAAATAGGCATTCTTATACTTAAAAGAGCAACAGGTGTGTTTTTAAAAGAAATTGATAATGATTTGAGAGCTCAAAATAAAGGAGTAAATAACTATGACGCATTATAAAAATGCATTAACTTTAATATTTTCCTTCCTGGTTATTTTTACACTCGCTGGATGTTCAAAAAACGAGGAAGCAAAAAGCATAGAAATCCAAGAAAATATAATAAATGTAGAGACATTTAATGTTATAAAGAAGCAAATACGACCATCTATAGATAGCATAGGTTCTCTAGAATCTTTTGAAGAAGTTATTGTAAGTGCTGAAACAAGTGGAGCTCTAAGCAGAGTTAATTTTAGAGAAGGCAGTCTTGTTGGTAAAGGTACTATCCTAGCTTATGTTGAACCGACAGACTATAGATTAAGAGTCGAAAGTGCACAAGCTGCATTAAAACAAGCTCAAGCTTATTATGAAAATATTAAA
>MFRQ01000015.1:10736-16763 GCA_001784615.1 Candidatus Melainabacteria bacterium RIFOXYA2_FULL_32_9 | reverse complement strand
AATTAGCCGACAAGTTATTCATTTCAAAAGACGGTTGGGCTTTTTGTTCTGATTATACAGATGTTGATCACAGTGGAGATTTTGATGATAACTTCAGATGTGAAGACTTGCTACCCTTTAATCAATTAAAAGCATATTATATTGATTTCTTTAATAAATTAAAGGAAACATACGGGGAAATTCCTGTTATATTTTTACACTTTCCAGCAAAATTTGATAATCGAGAAGAATATAGACAAAGAGCTATGTTTATTAATGATATAATTTCTGAACTAGCCGGTAAATACAGCAATTTGCATTCTATAAACGTTGATGACGAGTTAATAGTAAAAAATGAGCTTGATGATTTCCCTTATCATTTTAGTAATGAAACTATTGAAGCATTTTTAAATAAAATATTAGAACTAAATATTGATATGCTTAAAAAACAAACTAACAAAGGAAAAGAGAAATTAAAATATTTTATAAAATTTCCAAGAAGAACCATAAAAAATTTCTTAAAAAAGGATAATAACTATGCGAATTAAATTTATTCAAAACATGCTAGATTTGCTAAGAAACAAGAAAAGAAAAAATGCTAAACAAATGAATAATGGTTTTTTAGCAAGTTCCAATATTTATGAAAAGTTGAAAGAAGATATAAAGAAAATACCTTTTTATAACTTAAAAAACATTCCATCATCACAGGTTGAATGGTTGAATAACTTAAATAAACTGAAAAAATTAATGTTAACCAAAAATCCAAATAATTTTTTACAATGGGGAGTTATTCAATATACTATGTTTATAACAGATGAACATGGTAATTATATTCCAACGGAATTAGATTATTTAAAGAATAGGGCTGATTGGTCTGATAGATACATTCACGCAATTAGAGAAAATATTGTTGGTAATCCTGAGCCTTGCAAAGGCTATCCGGCTTCAAGTTGTAATTTAATTCATCATGCTTATAGTGTTGCTCAATTTGAAGAAAAAACTCAAATTAAAATTAATGAAATAAATACGGTTTTTGAGTTTGGCGGCGGATATGGAAGTATGAGCAGGTTATTTTATAATTTAGGTTTTAATGGAAAATATATTATATATGATCTTCCTGCATTTAGTATTTTACAAAAATATTATCTTAAAACGCTTGGCTTTGAGGTTCTTTCTATAGAAGAGTTTGATAAAAGTAATAAAGGTATTTTATGTATATCAGACATAAATGAATTGAAGAGTATATTAATAAAACTGGATAACTCGCAAAATAACTTGTTTTTAGGAACCTGGTCAATTAGTGAAACTCCTTTATCTGTTAGGGAATCTATAGTTCCTTTATTAAATAATTTGAATTTATTTTTAATCGCTTATCAAAATAATTTCAATGAGATGGATAATATAGAATATTTTAATAACTTTATGGTTTCACGTAGTGATATAAACTGGCAAACCTGGCACATGGAATATTTGCCAGGCAGTAATTATTTAATTGGTAAAAATCATTAATATTTAAAGTTTTAAAAGGAGAGTAATTTTTAATATGTCATCAATAATTGTATTTTCTAAAGACAGGCCGATGCAACTCCATGCATATCTTGAAAGCTTGCTGTATTATTCGGATGCACAGCAAAATAATATAACGGTTTTGTATAAAGAAACTCCGGATATTGATTATACACGAGTTATTAAGGAATTTTCTTCTGTAAACTGGATTGCAGAAAACAGATTTTATGATGATTTAATGTCTGTAATTGAAAAGTCTGATGATTATATTATGTTTGGCTGTGATGATGTGGTATTTAAAAACAAATTTAGTCTTAAATATGCACAAGAAGTATTATTTCAAAACGAGCAGATTTTTGGGTTCAGTTTTAGGTTAGGAAAAAATATAATTCCATATCCGACAAATATTTCAAATGATAATAAATATATTGAATGGAACTGGAAAGAAGCTGTTGAAACCCATTACAATTATCCGTGGGAGCTAGATTGCACGCTATATAGAAAATCAGATATTCTAAAAATGCTTGATTCCACAAATGAAACCATTAAAAGCCCCAATTATTTAGAGAGTGAATTCGCAAATAATCCAAAACAATACATTTTACGCCCTAATCTTGCCTGTTTAAATATGACAAGTCAGGCAATCGTAATTACTGTTAATCGAGTTCAGGATACTCACTGTAATCCTATTGATGATTCAAAAAAAACTGATATTTACACCTTGAATAAGATTTATAATGAGCAAAATAATAAATTAGATATTAAAGCTATAGCTAATATGAATAATTATGTTATTCATGCTGGATCTGAATATTTTGTATTGGAAAATCGTGATAAAAGCTGGAAAAAACCCAGAATTAAAAGACCTAAAAATAAAAAAAGAAATCCTCTAAAATTATTCTTTAAAAACATTGGATATCTATTTAGATACAGCTTAAAAGAAATGAGCCAGGGAAGTGATTCTAAATATATCAGCAGAGATCAGTTAAATCTTATTCTTGACGGTATAAAATATGAACTGGCGGATGATATCAAAAACCTTAAGAAACCAAATATTAAGTCTCCAAATGATACAATTGTAGATTTAATTAAGAAAAAAACAAGTTTTTGCCGATTTGGAGATGGAGAATTTGTTCTAATGGAAGGTGGCAGTATTCCATTTCAAAAGTCTGATAGTAAATTATCACAAAGATTGAATGAGATTTTTCGGTCAAATGATGAAAATATTTTCATAGGAGTGCCTTATAGTTATTATGCATCTACTGAAAATATGCAGGAGCAAGTAAAGAATTTTATGCGATGCTGGGTTAGTGACAAAAGGAATAAAATTACTGCTCTATGTGATCCAACCAAGCAGTATTATGATACTGGGTGTTCTCAAATGTATGCAATGTATAAAAAACTTGATTTTGCATCTTATTTTGAACAAATTAAAGAAATCTGGTTAAATCAAGATATTGCAATTATTTGTGGAAAAACCGTTTTTGATAAAATAGAAACAAATATTTTTGACTGCGCAAAATCAGTTGAATATATGTACGCACCTTCAATGAATGCCTTTGAAGAGTATGAGTTCATATTGACACAAGCGAAACAAATCGATAAAAATAAAAAAGTGATTATTATTTTAGGCCCAACTGCAACAGTTCTGTCTTATGATTTAGCCAAAGAAGGCTATCAAGCTATTGATTTTGGACATATTGCAAAAGATTATGACTGCTATTCCAAAAAAATAGAACATACTACTCAAACAATTATTGATTTTTTTGATCCTGATTAGATAAGGCTATAAGTAATGATAAAATTTCTTGATTTAAAAGCAATAAATGAACAGTATAGGTTCGAAATAGACGAAGCAATAAAGAGAGTTTTGGATTCTGGATGGTATCTATTAGGAAAAGAAGTAGAGGCTTTCGAACAAGAATTCGCTCAATATTGCAACACAAAACATGCTATAGGCGTTGCAAATGGACTTGATGCCTTGTCTTTAATAATTCGCGCCTATGATTTTCCTTCTGGTAGTGAAATCATAGTACCAGCAAATACATATATAGCTTCTATTCTGTCTATATCTGCAAATAATTTAAAGCCAAGGCTTGTAAAGCCTGATATTAATACATACAATATAGACGTTGGTGCAATAGAGCAAGAAATAAATGATAAAACAGTTGCCATAATGCCTGTTCATCTGTACGGGCAAACCTGTGATATGGATAAAATAAATGAATTAGCTAAAAAATACAATTTAAAAGTTATTGAAGATTCAGCTCAAGCTCATGGAGCTTATTATAATGAAAAAAGAGCCGGTAACCTTGGAGATGCATCTGCATTTAGTTTTTATCCTGGTAAAAATCTTGGCTGTCTGGGTGATGGTGGCGCAATTACAACTAATAATGATAAATTAGCAGAGAAGCTCAGAGCTCTAAGAAACTACGGTTCACATGTAAAATATGAAAACCTGTTTAAAGGTACTAATTCAAGATTAGATGAAGTTCAAGCAGCAGTATTAAGAGTTAAATTAAGATATTTAGATAAGGATAATGAAAAAAGAAGACAAATTTCCAAAATTTATCGTGAAAATATCAAAAATCCTAAAATCATTCTTCCAAACGTAAATAACGAAGACTCTCATGTTTGGCATTTGTTTGTTGTAAGAACCGAAAACAGGGATAATTTACAGAAACATTTAGCTGATAAAGGCATACAATCAATGATCCATTATCCAATTCCTCCTCATAAGCAAAAAGCGTATTCAGAATGGAATGGTCTGAGCATGCCAATTACCGAGAAAATTCATAGGGAAGTATTAAGCATTCCAATTAGTCCCGTAATGAGCGATGAAGAAGTTAGTATAGTTATTGAGGTTTTAAATGCATACAAGTAACGAATATGATTTTATATTTAGTATAGGTGAAGACTGCGCTTGCACTGGATATTTAAGAAAACATAATTTACAAAATTTCTCTTATCCTTTTGACTGGCTGACTAAGGCTTCTTTCGAAAGCAGGATAGATTTATTGGTTAATGACTTTAAAGATTTTCTTAATCCGGAAGATATTAAGTTTTTGCCTAAAAATCCTGAACTGAATAATGACCCGAATTACGATTATTATGAAAATATCAGAACGGGTTTTTACTTTTATCACGATTTTCCAGCTAATTCAGACTTGTTAGTTAATCTCAATGTTGTAGAAGAAAAATACGCTAGAAGAATTAATAGACTGTATAAACATATTGCAGAAGCGCAAACCATTTTAATCGTGTGGCTTAGCAGAGATAAATTCATTGATGAAAACAGGTTAAAAGTAGCCTACGAGAAAATTGACAGTAAATTTCCAGATAAAAATATAGACTTTTTGATTCTGGAAAATGATAGTAATAGAAAGCCAAATGAATGTGAATGTGTTTCTGTAACAGACAATATTAAAAAATATGTATATGACAATGCATCTTATGATTATTCTAATCCAATGGCTGAATGTATGGGAAATATTGAACAAACCAGCAAAATATTTGATAATTACAAGATGAACGTAAAATTAAAAGTGCTTATTGAGAATAAAATAAAAATGGTTTTAGGCAAATTCATAGCCTTATTTATTCCAACAAGATCTTTGCGCAGACGTTTTAAAGATAAATGGTGCAATTTATGAATTTGACGACTGAAAAAGTTCTGTTAAAAATAAATAAAAATAAAAATAAATTTGGAAATTTATTAAAAAAAGCCGATTTAGAGAAAAATGAATCTAAAAAGCTGCAATACTTATTAGATTCCGCTCATTTTGCATCTTATAATGTTTGTCATCATTTATGCTCAAGCAAAATAGAAAATGAGCTTATAAACATCTCTAAAAAATACAACATACCTTTAAATAAAACTTATGAAAAAAACAGCTTTTTACACGTGCTTACAGAAGCTTTTCCTACAGGTGGTCACACACGTGTGACTGAAAGATGGATTAAAAATTCCCCAGCAGAGCAAAAGCATTCTGTAATCTTACTTAAGCAAAAATATCAGAACGAAATTCCTGATACCTTAAGGCAAAACGTTAAAGAAAAAAATGGTGATTTTATAGTTTTTGATAAAAATACCACATTTGTTGAATCAGCACTGCAATTACGAAAGATAGCTTCTGGCTATGAAAATATTATTCTACATGTTCATATGGAAGATATTGTGCCAATATTGGCTTTTGGTACAGAAGAATTTAAAAGACCAGTTGTGTTTTTTAATCATGGAGATCATATCTTCTGGCTAGGTGTAAGTATTTCTGATCTTGTTGTTAATTTTAGAACTTGTTCTAATAGTTTTAATGAAAAGTATAGACACGTTAAGAATAACGCGGTTTTACCATTACCTATTTGTAGTGAAAATATTGATAATATAAAAGAAAATACTGAGCAAATTATTCGAACAAAGCAAGAGTTAGGATTTCAAGAAAACTCAAAAGTAATACTAACTATGGCATCTTCATATAAGTATGCGCCTTTTGATAATTATAATTTTATAAATACTATATCTGAGATACTCAAAAGGACTGA
>MFRQ01000015.1:0-10711 GCA_001784615.1 Candidatus Melainabacteria bacterium RIFOXYA2_FULL_32_9 | reverse complement strand
CCAGATCAAGATGAAGAAAGTTGGTATAAAGCCTTTATTGACTCCAAGAGAAGGATAAATGCAATTGGCAGGGTAGAACACCAAAATCTTGAAAAATATCTCGCTATATCTGATCTGGCAATTGATAGCTTCCCTATTTCCTCATTTACTGCTTTACTTGATATAGCAAAATATAATATACCTTCTTTAGCTCTTAAAACTCCTTTAAATGATTTGGATAGTTTTAATGAAGCCGGTATTTTTAGTGAAACTCAAGAACAATTGATAAATATAGCTGTTGATATATTAAGTAAAAACTCTGGCAAGAACAGGTTATTTGAAGTAATGCAAGAAAATCACTTTGAAGAAGGTTTTCAAAAGCACTTGATAAATTTATATAAAAAATTTCCACAAGAACATAAATTATATTATTTTAATGAAGACAAAAATCGTGAATTAACTGATCTAGAGATATTCGTTTGTAAAAATAATATGGCTGTCAATTTTCAAAAAACGAATATTCGGAAGATATTTCTAATAAAAATTCCATTTTTATTAGAAATATACAAAACAACAAGCAAAATTAACCAGAGAATGAATATCAAGTTTTTTGGTATTAATATTTCATTTAAAATAATGCCGTTGGCGCAATGAATTTTTATAGTTATTTTTATTTAAGGACAAATATTTCAGGTTAATACTCGTGAAACTCTTCGTGATTTCCTAAAAAAAAGAACTTCCCGTATTGGACAATAATAGAACTTTTTATCTCGATAAAACAAAAATGAGGATGTTGTATTTTTTATATCCTCAAGTTACTTTGCCTAACTCCTGTTAAGAAAATAGCTTTATAACACTTGTAAAGTTTGATTAATTTAGTTGGTAAATTTAGTTAATTAATTTTTTGTTTAGCATTTAATTAGAAAGAAGAATCATGAAGTTTATGAAAAGTTAGCTGTACAAAAGAAGAATAACAGATCGATGAGGCGAAAGTATTATTATAATTGCAGTAAAAGCATAATTGAAGAATTGAAACCTAGTGCTATTTCTCCAGAAATTATTGTTTTCCTAGAAAAGTGTTATCAAAAAAGCGAGACTTATAAGAAAAATCCTTTTAAAATTTCTATCAACTTAGATTGCTCTAAAGAAAAACCTATTCAATGTTGGATTAAAAGATTTATTGAATTAAGCGGCACACTTTTAGGATTGATTATTATTTCTCCAATATTATTTGCTATTGCTATTGCTATAAAGCTTGATTCAAAAGGTCCTATCCTTTTTAAACAAAAAAGGGTTGGACAATATGGAAAAGAATTTTATATTTATAAATTTAGAAGTATGAATGTAGACGCTGAAGAAAAACTTCAGGAGCTTAAAAAGTATAATCAAACGAATGAATTAATGTTTAAAATGTTTGATGATCCAAGAATAACAAAAATCGGTAAATTTCTAAGAAAATATAGTCTTGATGAATTACCACAATTATTTAACGTAATTAAAGGGGAGATGAGTCTTGTAGGGTTTAGACCTCCTTTACCTTCTGAGGTTAACAAATATAAGAATTGGCATTATGTGAGATTTGCTATGAAGCCAGGTTTAACTGGGCCATGGCAGGTTAGTGGCAGGTCTAAAATAAAAAAATTCGATGAAGTTATAAACCTGGAATATCAGTATTCTAAGGACTGGTCATTAGTTAAAGATATTAAAATCTTATTTAAAACTGTTCCAGTAGTTTTATTCGGAAAAGATGGGTTCGACACGAATTCGTTAAAAGTACTATATTTTCCTTTAACTGTTTTTTAAAATCTTCTTGTGTTAAATAATAATCCATAAAAATAATCTCTTAAAAATATAATTTATTATATTATCAGGAAATTAACTTGAATATAAGAATCCAACATATTATGAGACATAAACAACTTAAAAGCCCTAGCCTGAAACGACTTGGGCTTTTAAGAACTCCCCATATTGGACAATATTAGAACTTTTAACTTATCTAAAGAAATTGAAGACTTGAATAAATTTAAAAATGTATTACAATGATATACATGTATTACAGTGGAGTACAATTATGTCAAAGGAATTAATTTCTTTACGATTGCCTAATACAACAAAAGATAAGTTAGAAAAACTCGCTCAGTCTACAGGCCGGACAAAAACATTTCTGGCGCTAGAAGCAATAGAAGAATATCTTGATACTCAGTCATGGCAAATTGAAGCTATTCAAGAAGGTATTGAACAGGCGGATCAAGAAAAATTCTCAAGCCACGAAAATATAAAAGAGAAATGGGAGCAAAAACGTGCAAATTCGGTGGACAAAGCTAGCTGAACAGGATTTAGAAAGTGTTGAAGAATATATAGCCACCGATAATCCCAAAGCTGCTATTAACATTATTCTTTATATAATTAATCAAATAGAAGAACTTTTACCTCGCAATCCTGCAATAGGCAGAGCAGGAAGAGTGACTGGAACTCGTGAGCTAATTATTCCCGATTATCCTTACATTGTTCCATACAGGGTAAAAGATAATAACATTGAGATTCTTAGGGTTCTTCATACATCAAGAAAATGGCCAAAACGCTTCTAATTTAGAAGCGTTTTTAAAATATATAGAAAAATCCGGTTGAGTTGATAAGTTTATAACTTTTATTCTGCAAAATATTTATATTGAAAAAATAAAAAATCTTTTAAAGATCGCTTAATTTCATTTGATTATATTTGAAAATATGATCGATAAATATTCTTACCAGACAATAAGTCAATGATTTTTTCCTCATCTAAACCGATCTCTGAAAGCAAACATAATTGAAATAAGAATTTCATTTGGTTTGTCAGATTAAATAAATCAACTCCTTTTTTGACTTTTCTTGGATCATTTCTATCATAATGAGTATAATAATTTCTATTAAAGCTAACAGTTTTAGCAAAATCATCAAGATCAGTAATTACCTTTTCAATTTTTTCTTTATGTCTAATTAATAGACATTTTAATCTGTCAATCAGGGGAATATTCTTAGTCTTATTTACTTTCTCGCAATGCTTATATTTACATCCAGTCTTTTCATTACAGTTTTTTCCATATATCCTACCATGAAAAGATTCTAGAGCTTGAGCTAAATTCAAAAAATTATTGATATAATCTGATTCTTCAATATAAACAACGTTAAAATACAGATTTAAAATCGGCTCTAACAGTTCATATTTTGCAAACCAGTTATCAAGTAATGTTTTTAAATCTTCAGAAATATCATCATATGTAAATAACATTTCCTTAGGAGTTCTCTCGTTAAAATTTGCTGGAATCTTATTAGCCCTATAGAATATTTCAACTATATTTCTTACTACTTTTTCATTACTATGATTTTCTTTGATTTTTCCCCTTACTGATAACGCATATATAGGCATAAGCATTGCAAGAGTAAAAAATCTTTCTAATTTATGTATTGTAGATATAAAAAAATCTAAATTTTTAGGCTCTTTTACTCCTATTTCTAATTTAATTTTTTCTACAAAATTAAAAACTCTTTTATCCCTAGAAAAGTCTTCCAAATTAAAAGAGCATAAAACATTGAATTTTAAGCCATTTTCAAGATCAATCTTAATATCATCTGGCAAAGAGTAATTAAAATTTATACCTGTAAACTTATTGTTATTATCAAAAAAAAGCTTGCGTTTATGTCCTAAAAATGGTGCCCAGCTATTTAGATTAGTAAATTCTATAATAATACTTTCGAACGTAATATCATCTTTCTTGACAAAATGTTTACCAATAAGTATAGCCTCTGCATTAAAAGGTAAACGTGTTAATACTGGGCTTAATAAGCTATCATTATAGACTGAGACTCCGGAATTAATATTATAACAGTCATATAAGGTTACAAGACCTTTTTCATTAGTTTGCCCTAGTATTATATCTATTTTAGAAACATTAGGTTTTAAAGTATCTATTGAAAAAAAATTATTGATGTCCTCAATTTTACCAAGAGAATACGCATTTAAGCTAATTTTTTCACCATTTAGATAATTCAAATCTCCTGATAGAGTTTTATCATTTTCAGGTAAAAACCATATTCCTGAAAGAGAAAAATCATCTGACATGTTTAAATCTTTTTTCACTTTTATTGTTCCTCAAGACTCAAGTAGATTGTATGTTAAAACCCATCTGTTCATAAATATATCAAAAAAGAGACTGTTTTCAAACAGTCTCTTTTTAAATGGCTCCCCGGGTGGGACTCGAACCTACAACCCTTCGGTTAACAGCCGAATGCTCTGCCATTGAGCTACCGGGGATCATTATTATTGCTTTATTCAACTTGCAATTCGTATTATAGCAACTAGAAAAAATTATGTAAAGTAGAAAAATAAAATTTATTATTTGTTTATGTACTTAAATGACGCAAAGTAAACACCAATGTATCCTTAACTCTAAAAGATATGCCCACGACAGGACTCGAACCTGTGACATCAGTCTTAGGAGGACTGCGTTCTATCCATACTGAACTACGTGGGCATATAATAAATTTATCAATAAAATAATAGTCAAATAATCACATATTGTCAAAATTTTTCAGGAATTCAGTCTAACTTTCTCTAAGCAAGCAAAATCAGAAAAGAAATAAAAATTTGAAGTGGTATTATTATTCTGATATCATTTTTCAGTATTGAGATTGGGAACAAAATAATAAAGGTAATAAAATGACTCAACTTATATCTGCAAGAAACAATGAGCTAACTCCAGAAATGGAAGCTATAGCCTTAAAAGAGGATATTAAAACAGAAGACTTAATTAAAAAAATTGCTGAAGGAAAGATAGTAATTTTAAAAAATATTAATCATACCAATGTAATTCCAATAGGAGTTGGGGAAGGATTATCGATTAAGGTAAATGCCAATATAGGTACTTCAAATCAAAGAAGCACTACCGAAGAAGAAATATATAAGTTAAGAATGACTGAAAAAACTGGTGCTGATACAGTAATGGATTTATCCACCGGAAAATATATTGATGAAACAAGAAGAGAAATAATTGCCCAATCAAGAATTCCTGTCGGGACTGTTCCTATATATCAGGCAGGTGTTGAAGCAATTAACTATGAAGAATCCATTCTCGAACTCACAAAAGACAAGATCTTTGAAGCAGTTGAAAAACATTGTAGAGATGGGGTCGATTTCATTACCGTTCACTGCGGAGTTACAAAAAATGTAATAAAGACCTTGCAAGAGCAAGGGCGAGTGACCGGTATTGTAAGTCGTGGTGGCTCAATGTTAGCTAGCTGGATAACAAAACATCAAAAAGAAAACCCATTATATGAATATTATGATGAATTACTAGAAATAGCTAAAACTTATGACGTAACCATTTCATTAGGTGACGGATTAAGACCTGGATGTGGGGCGGATGCTGGAGATAGAGCACAGGTTTCTGAAACAGTAGTTCTTGGTGAACTCGTTAATAGAGCAAGAAAAGCAGGTGTTCAGTCAATGGTAGAAGGCCCTGGACACGTCCCATTAAACTTGATTCCTGGAATGATTGAAACTATCAAAACATTAACTCAAGGTGCACCATTGTATGTTTTAGGCCCATTAGTAACAGATATAGCCCCAGGCTATGATCATATCACAGCAGCAATAGGAGGAACTCTTGCAGCAGTTCATGGAGCAGACTTCCTCTGCTACGTTACTCCAAGTGAACATTTAGGTCTTCCAGATATCGAACAAGTTAAGCAAGGTATTGTCGCAACAAAAATTGCAGCTCACGCTGCTGATGTAGCAAAAGGAAGAAAAAATTCTATTAAGCAAGACCTTGAAATGTCTATAGCCAGAAAAAATTTAGACTGGACCAAACAAGCACAATATGCAATAGATAAAGACGTATTTGAGAACATAAATGATGGTTCCCCATGCACAATGTGTGGAGAATATTGTAGTATGAAATTAGTTAAACAATATTTGTAATTTATCGCAAATTTTAATCAAAGCATTAATAAGGAGTATCATAAGTTTGTACGTCAGCACTTCAGTAAATAGATAGTGATGTATAATAAATCACTAAAGAATATTACAAATATGTTTATTTCTTGTAGTTAATTTGTTATGTTCATGATAATTATTAAATAATCAAGTAAGTTTATAATTAAGAAAAGGAATTAATATGGTAGTACAGTTTGAATTAGGTTCTAAACATCTGGAAAATAAAAAACAAGCAAACGCTGCTATTACTGAAATTCAGGCAGATAATACAAAAAATATCGTAAAAGAACTGATTAATAAATCTTTTGGTTATCAACCATCAGAAAAAGCAGCTTATGATGATTATCTAGGCTTAACAATTTCAATTGAAGAAATTGCTAAAGTTGCACCAGAAGCAGCTTCAGTATTGGTAGATCAAATATTAGCGCAAGAATTAACAACAAAATATGGTAATGGTGAATTAAACTCATCAGAAATTTATGCTACTTTATGTGCTGAACCAGGTGTAGCTAATCTTAAAGACTTAACAACTAAAGCTACAAATAATGGTGGAAACTGGCATATTGAAGGTAAAAAATTAGTTAGAAAAGAACATTTAACAGCTGATAAATACTTAATATTTGCGCAAGATGAAAATAATCAAATCAGAGTATTCAATGTTTCAGAAAAAAATATCAATATTATCAACGTTACAAAAAATATTGCGGGTTCAAATATAGAACTCAATAAAGTTGAGATCAATATAGATGTTCCAGAAAGTGCCTGTGTTGCAGTAGTAAATGACAATTTTGAATCTTATTTAAGCATTGCAAGGACTTTAATAGCAGCAGTTGCAATTGGTATAGGACACAGTTCTATTGTTGCAGGAATCAGCACAGCTAAAGAAGTAAGAGACACAAATAATATGGCTCTTTCAGGAACACAAAGTGTACAATTTACTTTAGCAGATATGTACGCAGAGCTTGAAGCTGCTAGAATGCTTACATACTTCAGCGCAGATTTAATTGATAATAATAAAGCAAACATTAAATATGCAACAATGGCTAAAGTTCAAGCGACAGATACTGCCAGCCAAAATTCAATACAAGCATTACAAATGCTTGGCAACTTAGGTTACTTAGCAAACAATGACTTTGCTGATGTAATTAGACTTGCAGTTGACGGACAAATAAAAGGTGGAACCAACAGAGTTCAAAGAAACCAAATTTATCAACATATGTTAGCTAAAAAATAAAAAATGAGTGAAATAAATAAAATACTAACTAAAGCAACTGAGAGTGCTTATAGATTAACTGTAAACGACGCAGCATTATTATTTGATACTACTGATAAAGAAGAGATAGAATCCATAAAAAATGCTGCAGATATAATTAGAAACAATATAGCTGGCGATAACGTCAGCTATATTGTCAATTTAAATGTAAATTTCACAAATATTTGTGAAGCAGTTTGCCTGTTTTGCGGCTTTAGACGTTCTGAAAATGAGACTGAAAGTTATACTTTAGATTTAACTGAATTTGAAGAACAGCTTTATAATGCCGTAAAAAATGGCATCTTAGAAGTCTGTTTTCAGGGAGGACTATATTCGAAGCTCAAAATACCAGGTTTAAAATCAAAAAACATTTTAGATATGTATGCTGAACTATTAACCTGGGTTAAAGACAGGCATCCAGAAATACATATTCACGCATATTCACCTGAGGAAATAGAGTTTCTATCAATATTAAGTGGAAAGTCTTTGAGTTATATCCTGGAGTATTTCAAAGATTCAGGTCTGGATTCAATGCCAGGTACAGCAGCAGAAATACTTGTTGATGAAATCCGCACAAAAATATGCCCCAAAAAATTAAATACAAAAAAATGGGTAGAGATTATTGAATTAGCCCATAAACTTAATATTCCAACTACATCAACAATAATGTATGGGCATATTGAGTCAAATTACCATAGAGCTAAACATTTAGAAGTTTTAAGAAATATTCAGGATAAAACAGGCGGATTTACAGAATTTATTCCGTTACCTTTTATTGCTAATAAAACATTGTTAAAAGATAAAATTAGTCCCCTAACTGCTAATGATAGGCTGAAAATGCTTGCTATATCAAGATTATTCTTTAAAGAATCTATACAAAATATCCAGGCTAGCTGGGTAAAGCAAGGAATGGAAGAAGCTGCTGAATCACTTGACTGGGGTGTAAATGATGTTGGAGGCACACTAGGTGATGAAAGAATTACCCTGGCGGCTGGTGGTACTTTTGGAAGAGGAGTATCAAAAGAGGAATTAATTGACTTAATAAAGTCGAAGAATAGATTACCTGTCCTAAGAGATACTTTATACAACTATCTTAAAGAGCAGGTAGCTGTATAATTCATTTCTTCTTATAAAAAGACCATTCATATAAATAATACCGCTATTTGCCAGATTTTAAGTTGCTTGTATAATATATATAAATGTACACTTTGATAGGGGCTATCGTGTCTGATAAGAATCCACAAGAATGTTTAAATAAAGCCGAAGATTTTAAACATAAAAAAGAATATAAAACAGCTATTGATTATTACTCTGAAATCCTGGCTTTAATGCCTGAAGACTTTGACATAATGGAAAAAATAGCTGATTGTTATTTTTGCATAAATAACTTTGAAAAAAGCCTGGAATTCTATAAAAAATCCTTACAATCTGACATCAATAATATCAATTCACTTGTTGGAATATCAAAAGTATACGAAGTCACAAATCAGTGGACTAAAGCAATAGAATATCTTGAGCAGGCTACAAACCAAGCACAAAACACCCCTGAAATTTTAGTACAGCTCTGCCAAATGTATATTGAAAATCAACAGTATGATAAATCAGTAAATTTAATAAATGATTTAATTAATAATTATCCGGATCTTGAAGATAGTTACTATTTATTGGCATTAAATTATGAAAAAACAGGTAAAATTGAACTAGCTACTGAAAATTACAAAAAAGCAATTGAAATTAACCCGAGAAATCCTAAATCTTATCTGGCATTAGGAACAATATATTATAATAGCAGCAAGTATGAAGAAGCACATAAAGAGCTACAAAATGTATTGAGTATAGATTTTAACAATATAAAAGCGCATTTTTACCTAGGATTAATATATAGCGCTCAGGAGAAATTCGAAAAAGCAATTGCTGAGTTTAAATATGTAATTACATTTGAACCAAAAAATATAGAAGCCTACAATAACCTGGGGCTAGCTTACGGATTTTTAGGTTGGTTAGAAGAAGCCATACAGGAATTCAAAACTGCGATTAGTCTAAACCCCAATAACTCTGATGTAAGGTATGCTCTTGGGTATGTTTATTTCTTAAAGAAAAATTATCAAATGGCAGAAATAGACCTACAAGCCGCTATTGAGCTAAAACCGGATCATGAACAAGCACATGCAATCTTAGGCTCAGTATATTCGCATCTTGGTAAATTTAAAGAAGCAATAGATGAATATAATACAGCTTTGAGTTTAAATCCTAATAATGCTACAACACATTATAATCTTGCATTCTCAATGGATTCAATTGGGTTAATAGAAAAAGCCATTGATAGTTATAAAAAGGTTATCGTGTTAGATCCTGAGTATTTAGCAGCTTATATTGATTTAGGGAATTTATTATTAGCTAAAAACCTGCAAGAAGAAGCAAAACAATATTTTGAAGCTGCAATAAACAAAAATGGAGAGTTCAGTGACGCATACTATGGACTTGGCATATGCTACATAAAGAGTGAGGATCATCAAAAAGCCTTATATTACTTAGAAAAAGCCTTGAACATAAACCCTAATCTAGCAGACGCTTATTACCAAAAAGGGTTAATACATAAAAATGATGGAAATATGGAACTTGCTATAGAAAATATAGAGCAAACAATAAAACTAAATCCTGAAAATGCAGCAGCACATAATGACACTGGTTTAGCATACCAGGTTCAGGGCAACCTAGAAAAAGCTATTAACTCATTTAAAAAAGCATGCTTCCTCGATCCCGATAATCCATTTTACAGGCATAATTTAGGAATTGCTTTATTTGAAGGAAAAAGATACAAAGAATCAATTGTTGAATTAAGAAGAGCTATAAGATTAAGTCCTTATAATGCTGATATTTACTTTAATCTTGGTAATATTTACGAAAAGGTGGGCGATTATGCTGATGCATCGGAATCGTTTGAAAATTTCCTTAAATATAACGTTGATTATGAGAAAAAAGATGAACTTAGCAGTAAAATTGAAGCACTAAAAGATCAGGCGAGAAATAAAAGAATAAATACTAACCTGCCAAAAATTGATGTTAATACTAATAAATCTATTTTTGAAGCTATAAAGAGTATATTTAATTCTTAAAAACTACTTTTCGGCATAAACTTAATAAAAAATTTGGTGATGGTCATCGCCCTATCTTGATAATCATGGGATTACCTGAATGATTGAAATTCTAAGATGTGCGTTAGCACTTATGTCACCGCTAAAAGCTTTGTTATTAGTTAACAAAACTTTTAGCTATCAGAACTTATTGTGCCACTACCAAAAATTATAAGAAATGCTGTCAATACATATTTAATCCGGTTTTTTAGATATTTGTATTGATGTAATTAAGGAGGTAACAAAAAATACTTACACATAAAGTGACATGTACAATGCGAGGAGGACTGAAAGCCCGACGTGGCAATCCAAATTATAGCATTATTTAATGGATTGCTTCGCTTCGCTCGCAATGACAGATTTGCGTTTTAAAAT
>MFRQ01000014.1 GCA_001784615.1 Candidatus Melainabacteria bacterium RIFOXYA2_FULL_32_9 | reverse complement strand
AGTGATATTAGTAAAGCATATGAAAAAATAGAAACTGAACTCACTAAAAATAAAGATCTTAAATATGTTATAGAAGAAATAACAGGAAGTGTTGATATTTACGGCGAATTAATAACAAACGTTGTAGAAGAAAATTAAAAACACATTGCACATATAGCAAGTTATGTAGGGTGGGATTTAAGTCCACACTGACAAGATTGTTGAGTCGGGCAGGGTGCGCACTGTGCACCATTCATAAATCCCAGCAAGATTGGCCAATTATTCAAGCAGCATTTTGCAGAATAAAAGTTCTGATATTGTCAATCCAGGAATACCAAGCTTAATAAATTAACTAATTTTTGTAGATTAATTCACAAAAAGATTGTTGGCACCTTTAGGCGCAGACATCTAGATAAGCTCCATTTTTAACCAATTCTTTTTGTAATTTCTTGGTATTAACGCTTCTGACATTACCATCATCTTTAGCAGCAGCAGCTGCTGCTGTGCCTGCTGCTTCACCCAGAGCTGCCAGTGTCGGAGTTGTTCTTATAGCTGCTTGAGCTTCAGGTGTAGCAGAAAGATTTCTTCCAGGAACTAGTAAATTCTCAATATTTTTAGGAATTAATGCACGATAAGGTAAATTGTAATAATGCCCCTGCTTCAACCTAATAAGGGTAGTTCCCTCTCCATCAGGATTATGCATGTCTATAGGGTATCCTGAGTGAGCTATAGTATCTTTAAATTTCCGCTCTTTCAGTAAATCCTCAGCAGTAATAGTGTATTCACCCTCTATCTGCCTTGAGCTTCTTACACCAATGGATGGTCCACTCTGAGTAAATACTGCTTTTTCAAAGCCTGGTACATATTTCTTAAAAAATGCTTCTAATTCCCTGGCCTGCCTTCTTCCTTCTATCTCTGCTTTGCTTAAACTCCAAGGATCAGTACCATCATGGTCTAAAATTCTGGTAGTATTAATTATGACCTCACCTGGATTGTTAGTTTCAAAAAACAGAACATCTTCTCTTGGAATTGTCACTTCGCCCTTTTGTTTTGCCTCATTAAACTCTTTTTCAAACCCTATAACAGATAGCCTAGGTGTATTGTCAATTGTTGAAATATCTTCACGCATAAGAGGAAATTTATCAGGATTTTCTTTAATGTATTTTCTCAATTTTTCCGTATTTACATTATTATATTTCATTATCAGAGTCATAGGCTGAGTAGCTCCATCATTTTCTCTTCCCTTAGTAAATGGAACACCAGACCAGGCACTCAAATCCCCATCACCGGTAGCGTCTATAAACACCTTAGCCTTAATATCACTTAAACCAGCTTTATTTAAGACTTTTACACTCTGTATTTTATTATTAGATACATCTGTACCTGCAAGCGTAGTATGATAAAGAACTTCTCCACCACTTTCCAGAAGCATTGTTTCAAGCTCATACTTCATTGCTTCTGTGTCAAAAGGTGTTATGGAATTTGTTGAATTTAAAATGTGGCCCGGAGACTTTTCTCTCTTCTTTAGCCTTTCTATCAGCTCATCGGCAATGCCTTTAATAACCTGCTTATTTCCTGCATGAAATGACATCATAGGACCTACCCCTGATGCAGTTAATGTTCCTCCTAAGAAACCATTGGGTTCAATTACTAGTACTTTTGCTCCTTCTTTTGCAGCTGCTATACCAGCTATAGTTCCAGCTATTCCACCACCTGCTACAACAACATCAAAATTTTTCACTTCCTGATTTGCTCTATCTGCAACCTGACTGCTTTTCTTTACAGGATCGAGCAAATTTAATTTTTGGGCATAAACATGACCGTTAGAACCAAATGATGGTGATATTCTGCTGATCATAATACTTCTCTATTCCCGCATACATTTTCGTGTATTCTTTATATTTAAGTTCTATAAATAATAAGAATTGCTATTTTATTTTTATTATTTTTTCAAAATTTAAAGTTCTTTACGCTCTGAAAATACGGGCTTTTGGCTAATAAATTTATTTAATAAATTAAGCATATTTAAGTAGTTTTAACTACTTAAATATGCTTAAACTTGCTCATCTTTTACAAAGAGCTCAATTTATTAATTATAAAAAAGGATATCGAATATAAATCTCACTAAGGAGCAGCAAAATCACTTATTTACTGTTACTGCTTCTTCTATTTCCAAATTTACTATTAGCTGATCTTTTTTTATATTTATTAGCATAAGCCTTGTTACGCTCAGCTTTTTCTTTTTTCTGATTATTTTTAGCCAAAATTTTATTCCTTAATAATTATTTCTATAACAATCAGAACAATAAACAGGTCTATCACTTTTTGGTTCAAAAGGAACTGTGGTTTCACAATTACAAGAGCTGCATATTACTCTGTACTGAGGTTTATTATAACCTCCTGGTCTGCTGTTGCTTTGTCCTCTACCTCTTGTGTCGCTTAATTTTCTATTTGCTCTGCATACAGGACATCTTTTTGGAGTTGAATATCTCTTTTGATGATAAAACTCTTGATCTTCTGCACTGAAAACAAATGACTGACCACAATCTGCGCATTGTAATTGTTGGTCTTCAAAATTTTGATTAAACATTTGGAACTCTTTCCTTACATGAATTGTAACTATTAAATTATTCACTAAACAGATTACAAAGTCTACATTATATTTTCAAATTACATAATATTAGCCACCCGGGTTACCCAAGTGATTATTATTTCAAAAGGCTTATAAACAGTATAATTTATCTTGCAAATGTATTGTGAGAACTCTAATCCCTATTAGTTAGAAAAATTTAACCTTTTTATTCTTACTAGTGGAATGACCCATAAGCTTAAGGGGTATATATTATTTCCGTCGCTGGTGCTAACGCACATAATTAAGTCCTCACTGGAATAATTGATGACTTAAATAAGTGACCTTGTCACATTAAATTGACATGAAACATAGGCTTCTCCAATAACATATCCCCCTTCTTCATAATTTTGGAGACAGAGTACTAGGGTTAAGGCTTACCATACAAAGAGAGATTAAGGAGGATGTCCCTATGAGAATTTTACTAGTCTATCCACAATATCCAGATACTTTTTGGAGTTTTAAGCACGCACTTAAATATATCTCCAAGAAAGCCCTCTTGCCACCTCTAGGTTTACTTACTGTTGCATCGATGCTTCCAGAAAAGTTTGACAGGAAGCTGATTGATATGAATGTTAGTAAATTGAAAGATAAGGATATTCTCTGGGCTGATTATGTATTTATTAGCGCAATGATAACCCAGAGAGAATCTGCAAACAAAGTTATAGAAAAATGTAAACGATTAGGAGTTAAAGTAGTTGCAGGGGGACCGTTATTTACAAGTTTATATGAAGAGTTTCCCGATGTTGATCATTTTGTTTTGGATGAGGGTGAAGTTACTTTACCTTTATTTCTAAAAGACTTAGAAAATAAAAATCTAAAAAGGGTTTATACATCAGATATTAAACCTGATATAGCGTTATCTCCTATACCGCAATGGGAATTGCTTGATTCTAAAAGCTACTCAAAAATGCCTATTCAATACTCAAGAGGTTGCCCTTTTGATTGTGAATTCTGCGATATTGTAAATTTAAACGGAAGAATCCCAAGAACTAAAAAGCCTATTCAAGTAGTCAAAGAAATAAATGCGCTTATTAGACAAGGCTGGAATGGGCCAATATTTGTTGTGGATGACAATTTTATAGGAAATAAAGCTAAATCCAAAGAGCTGCTTAAGTCCTTAGTCAGGTGGAAGAAATACGTAAAAAGACCAATTACATTTATGACGGAAGTATCATTAAACTTAGCTGATGATGATGAATTACTTGAATTAATGAGAAGGGCAGGATTTGATAGTGTATTCATCGGCCTTGAGACTCCATCTACAGAAGGTCTAGAAGAATGTGGCAAAATTCAAAACAAAAATCGTGATCTTGTTTCTTCTGTTAAAAAAATCCAGGGCTATGGTATAGAAGTAACAGGCGGATTTATAGTTGGTTTTGATAGTGATGATATTTCAATATTTGCAAGACAAATAGACTTTATACAAAAAACAGGTGTAGTTGTAGCCATGATAGGTCTCTTACAAGCACTGCCTAATACAAGATTATATGAACGATTAAAACAGGAAAACAGACTGCTTAGCTCCAGTTCCGGAAATAATACTGACTTTTCAACCAATTTTATTCCTAAAATTGACACAGAAATACTTATAAATGGTTATAAAAATATCATATCTTCGGTTTATTCTCCACGAAAGTATTATGAAAGAATCCAAACATTTCTAGAAAATTATAAAGCGCATAATGTCGAGAAAATAAACTTTAAATATGCAATTGCACTAATTAGATCAATGTTTGTACTTGGTATATTTCAAAGTGGCAGGAAATATTACTGGCGATTATTCTTTATAAGCTTGTTTAAATATCCAAAATCATTTCCTAAAGCAATTGCAATGGCGGTTTATTATGCTCACTTTCAAAAGATATTTCGAGTAAAAGCAGCTTAATAAAGGATTAATTAAATAATTTACTTCTACCAGTCATGGTAGAAGTTTTTAGAACGTGTTTGAAAAGCTTTAAAAAATAGACGATATTGTTGTCGTAAATGTAAAGAGGGGGAATTATGACAGCAGTATTGGAAAAGAAACGATATCCAAGTGATTTATCTTTTAAACAATGGAAAATTTTAGAACCACTTATACCGCCGGCAAAACAAGGTGGTAGACCTCGTAAGCATTCAATGAAAGATATTCTTGATGCAATTTGGTACAAAGTGAAAACAGGTTGTCAGTGGAGACAACTACCAAATGACTATCCGCCTTGGAGAACAGTTTACGAGTATTTTAACAATTGGTCACTTGATGATACCTGGCAAGTGATTCATGACGAAATTGTCAAACTTGTTCGTAAAAAAAAGGAAAAAACGAATCTCCGTCAGCTGCAATTATTGACAGCCAATCTGTCAAAACTGCAATTGCAAGAAAAGATAAAGGTTATGACGGTGGCAAAAAGATAAAAGGCAGAAAAAGACATATTTTAGTTGATACTCTGGGTTTGATACACAGTTTAGTTGTACATCAAGCCAATATCCACGACAGCGTTAGTGCAAAACTTGTGCTTTTAAAAGCCAGGTACAAAATGCCAAGATTAGAAATTATTTGGGCGGATGCAGGTTACAGAGGAATGTTGATTTGGTATGTGTGGATTATGTTTCATTGGTTCTTGGATATCGTGGAAAGAACCTCAAAAGGCTTTGAAGTTTTACCTCATCGCTGGATAGTTGAAAGAACTTTTGCGTGGATGAATAATTACAGAATACTATGTAAAGACTATGAATATTTACCAAGAAGCAGTGAGAATATGGTTTATGCTTCAATGTTACATTTAATGCTTAGAAAATTAGCCTAAATCTTAACTTTTCAAACAGTTTCTTAAGATATTATTAAGTTTTTTAGTTACTCTATTCAATAATTCATCCCAATTACCGGGGTCTCTTTGCCTAAATAACTCTACACTATTGTACCAGTAAGATGTTTCTCCAGTTAGCCCCCATCTCCATTCAGGCACATAAGAAAGTAATATCCAGGTGGGCTTATTAAGAGCAGCAGACAAATGCGCTACTGATGTATCAATAGTTATAAACAAATCAAGATTTTCTATAGCAGCAGCAGTATCTAAAAAATCATTGAATGTTTCTCCAAGATTTATTATTTCTATTCTTTCAGATATATCTTCAAGCTGCTCTATTCCATAGCCTTTTTGAAAAGAAAACAACTTAACATCTTTTATTTGTGATAACTTTAAGAAATATTCAAGGGGAATTGACCTATTGTTATCATCTTTATACTCTTTCCTGCCTTGCCAGAAAATACCTACCTTAAATTTATCAGTTTGAAAATATTTTTTTCTATAATAATCAACCTTTTCAGGGTCAACTTTTAGATATTTATCTTTAAATGGAACATTTTCAGAGTTAGCTTTAAGACAATAAGGCAAACTCATAAGTGAAATGTGAGTATCGTATGTAAGCGTTTTGTCTGGAATAGAATTATCAATAATTTCTGCTTTAAGATCGCTCTGTTTTAATAATTTTTCTAATCCTTTTTGAGGTTTAAATAATACTTTAGCTCCTAACGAATGTAATAAAGGAAGATATCTTACAAATTGTAGCGAATCTCCAAATCCTTGCTCGTGATATACAAAGATTGTTTTACCTTGTATTGACTCTTTTCCATTCCATTTTGGCTTTATAAAGACTGGTAGATTCTTATTTTTTTTATCGCCAATGGATAATCTATGTTCGTAATATTCCCAGCCTTTGTCAAAATTACCATTTAAGAGATTAATATATGCTAAGCCAAAATAAGCCTCAGAATAGCCAGGGCTAATATCTATAGCCTTTTGATAATATTTTATTGCCTGATCAATGTTCAGGTTATCATAAAAAGCTCTTCCCAGATTGATATATATTTCTGCAAAATCAAGTTTTACTGCGAATTCTTTAACGGCATTACTAGAATTTAATTCAATAGCTTTTTTATAACTCTTGATTGCTTCATCTAATCTGCCTTGCTGACTCAAAGCAAGGCCAAGACCATTATATGCTTCTACAAAATCAGGTTTTACCTCAGCAGCTTTTTGATAATAAAATTGAGCTTTTTCAAATTCGCCCTTTTCCTGTAAAGAATTTCCTAAATTGTAATAAGCTTCTGGATAATCAGGTTTAAGTTGAATAACTCTCTCAAAGCAAACTATGGATTCCTCAATTCTGTCTTTCTCGATAAGCAAGATCCCAAGATTTAAATATGCCTGAAAATGTTCAGGATTTATCTCTACAGCCTTCTGATAGGATTTAATTGAATTATCTTTCTCATTTATTGAGTTATATGCTAGCGCTAGGTTAAAATAGCCATCTGCATATCCAGGATTTATTTCTATAACCCTGTTGAAACATTCTATTGCCTTTTGTGCATCTTTAAATTCATTATAATAAATGCTTCCTAAATGATTATATGCTTCAGCGTCATTGTTATTTATCCTGATTACATTTTCAAAGCTATTTCTAGCTTTCTCTATTTCCCTTACCTGCCAGTACAATAATCCAAGGTTAAAATATACATCTATATCATTGTTATTTAGCTTTATAACTTGCTCATAACTGTGAATTGCTTCATAGTTATTATTTATATCAAAGTAAATATTCCCTAAATCCTTGTAATATTCATATATCGGATTTATATCTATCGCTTTTCTTAAATTCTCTATAGCTATCTCTGATTGGCCAAGTTCACATGCCATTATTCCTAAATAGTACAATGCAACATCATTTTCAGGATTGTTTTGCAGTATCTGTCTATATAAAATTTCTGTTTCCTGAAAGTTTCCTGTTTGATGTTGCTCTATTGCTTGTGTTAACATTTCCTGGTCTTTTATCACTCGCTTAATTTTACTTTAAGAGCATTAACTACTTTTTCCATTACCCCATGCCAATTACGTGGCTCATTTTGCCTGAATAATCTAACACTTTCATACCAGATTGAATCCTCGGTATCGGTTAACCATCGCCAATCACATAAGAAAGGCAGCATAACCCACCCTGGTTTACCTAATGCACCCGCTAAATGTATAATTGAAGTATCAGGAGTAATCACAAGATCCAGATTTTCTATAGCAGCAGCGGTATCAGAAAAATCATTAAATGTTTCTCCAAGATTCACCACTTCCATACCTTCAGGAAGAGAATTTAATTGCTCAATTCCACTCCCTTTTTGCAGAGAATATACTTTTATATTTTCTAACTGAATTAAAGGATAAAAATCACTTAAAGACATAATTCTATCTGTGCTTGAAACTTCTGAAAACCAGAATATACCAACCTTAAAGCTATTATTATCGAAATATTTTTCCTTATAATAATTCACTTTTTCAGGATCTGCTTTAAGATAAGAATTTTTGAAAGGGATATTATCAGGATTTGCCTCAAATGCACCAGGCAAACTCATAAACGGCATTTGGTAATCAAATTCCAATGATTCATCAGGAGTAGAGTTATCAATAATTTCAGCTTTTAAATTACTTTGTTTAAATAACCGCACAAGTCCTGGTTGAACTTTGCACAAAACTTTTGCCCCCATAGCTTCAAGTATTGGCATATATCTGGCAAAATTCATTGAATCACCATTACCAAAACTCATTGAAGCAGGGTATATATAGATAATTTTATCCTGTATTGGTTGGTTTCCGTCCCATTTTGGCTTTAGATTTGGGTCAAACTTTAACTTATGATGTTCAAATATATCCATTCTACTTTCTAAATATTCCCAACCATCTTTAAAATCCCCATTTTTAACCAGACAACATCCAAGATTAAAACGCAAAACTGAATTATCAGGATAAAGTTCTAAACCTTTTTTATAAAAATATATCGCTTTTTCAATATCTTTCTTATCTTGAAAAGCGGTACCAAGATTAATATATAAAGCATCTGAATTTAAATTAAGTTCTAAAGCTTTCTCGTAGTTTTTTATCGCTTCATCTATCTTATCAACATAGTTAAATACAAGACCACGATTAAAATAGGCATCAGCATAATCAGGTTTAATCTCTATAGCTTTTTCAAAACATTTAATTGCAGTAAGAAATTCTTTTTTGAAATTAAAATACAAACCACCAAGCATATTGTATACTGCAACATCTTTATCATTTAACCTTAGTACGTTCTCGAAGCACTTTATAGCGTCATCAAAATTATTTGTTTGCTGATAAATTAAACCAAGATTATAGTGAGTATCAATATCATCCAACTTTAATTCAAGAACTTTTTTATAACAGTATATTGCTTCCTCTGTCCTACTTAAATCAAAATATATATTTCCAAGATCTTTATAGTAATCAAATGTTGGATTTAGCTCTACAGCTTTACTTAAATAACTTATTGCAGCTGCATAATGGCCTAATTGGTTTGCCATCACTCCTAGACAATACAAAACACTATCATTAGTAGGATTATATTCTAATATCTCTCTATAAAGCTTTTCTGCAGCTTCAAAGTTTCCTTCCTGATGACATTGTATAGCTAAATTTAAAGTTTCCTGCTCTTTTACCATTTTCCTCACCCAGACAAAATTATTATAAACTCAAATTACCTTCTATGTAAAATTTTGCAGATTAATGACCTGAGAATATAGGGACATAATTAAGATTACTTGAAGGATTTATCTTACAGTTATACCTTCATTCCAATATTTAATTAGAGGATATATAAAGAATTCGATAATTCTTCTCTTTTTGACTTTTATCTCAGCAGTTAAACTTAATCCGGGATATATAGACTTTTCTTTTCCTTCAACAAGAAGATTTGTATTTAATGGAGTTACCCATATTTCATATACAGGACCAAGTTTTTCATGCTCGATACTGGTTTTAGCCACAGTTTTTACTTTCCCATTTAATATGCCATACTTTTGGAATTCATATGTATCTATTTTTATTGATACTGGCATATCTGGCAAAACAAACCCTATATCTTTATTCAATACAGTTGCTTTTACAACGAGAGGGGTATTTACAGGGACAATTGACAGGAGTTTCTCAGCAGGAGTAACAACACCACCAATCGTATGCATCATAATTGTATTCACATAACCGTTTACAGGAGAGACAATTTTTTGCTTTGCACTTTTAAATGCGGCTTCCTGAATATAAGCCTGTAATTCATTTACCTGCTTTTGTTTATCAGACAATTCTTTTAAATTTTCTGATTTAAAATTCTGTTTTACATAAGCCATTTCTTCAAGTATTTGTTGTTTTTGCTGACTTAATTCTTCCAGCTTATAAGCTGAACTCTTAGTATTAGCATCGTAAGTAGATATATCATTAACTACTTTTTCATATTCATCTTTAGCAATAATATCAAGAACTGGTTTTAGCCTTTTTTCTTTCTCAACCCTTGTGTCTAATAAAGTTTGATAATTATTTTTCTCTGCTTTTGTTGCTTTTATACGTTCTTCAACTTTAGTCAGTTCAATTTCCTTTGTTAATAACTGTTTTTTAAGGCTATCCATAGTTGAAGCATAAATTTCTCTCTGAGTTTTTATTGCATCAGCATTTTGTCCAGCTGAGAGGAATCCTGTACCACCAGTCATAGCTCCTAATCTCCCCATTTCAAGCTGAACATGAGCAAGATTCTTTTGGGCAGATTGTAATTCAGGATCAACTGTGGAGGGATTTATCTCCATTACAACCTGCCCTTTTTTAACAAAATCACCCTCTTTAACAAGAATTTCCTCTACAACACCGGTTTCAAGAGGCTGCAATATTTTAATCTCGCCATCAGGAATAACGGTACCTCTAGCTGAAATTACAACATCAACTTTACCGAAATACATCCATAAAGCCGTAAAAACAATAATTGATATTATTGTCCAGAAGATTGATCTTCCTAAAGGACTCACAGGATTTTCTTCAATTTCAGCAAGTATAGGCTTAAATTCATGAGAATCGTCTTTACCAAGAAATTTATAAACCTTTTCGGATAATCTTTTAAATATTGCAGTTATTTTACTAAACATTACTCAACTCCTGCTGTTTGTATAAATGACAGTAGTAGCCATTTTTCTCCATTAACCCTTGATGATTACCAATTTCTATAATTTTTCCTTTATCAAGAGCAATGATAAGATCGCAATCTTTAACCGTAGTAAGTCTATGCGCAACTATAAACATAGTCCTGCTTTTTTTAATCATATTGATATTATTCTGAATGATTCTTTCTGATTCATAATCAAGAGATGAAGTAGCTTCATCAAATATTAAAATTCTTGGATTAGTTATAAGAGCTCTAGCTATAGCAATTCTTTGTTTCTGTCCCCCTGAAAGAGTTGAACCTCTTTCTCCAACTATGGTTTCATATCCTTCAGGAAGCTGTGCTATAAATTCATGAGCCCCGGCAATTTTAGCTGCTTCAATTATCAACTCAATAGGAGCATCAGGTCTTGGTAAAGCAATATTTTCCCTTATAGTTCCACTAAAGAGGTAACTTTCCTGCAAGACAATGCCAATATTATATCTGAGCCAGATAGGATTAAGATGCCTTATATCCATGCCATCGAGATAAATAGCGCCTTCATTTGGAATATAAAGCCTCTGGATTAGTTTTGTAATCGTACTTTTACCGCTACCGCTTCTTCCAACCAAGCCAACACTCATGCCAGGCTGAATCTCGAAGCTGACGTTATCGAGTACAGTAGGAGAATCAAGCGTATATTTAAAAGAAATATCATCTAATTTAACTGAACCTTTTACTTCAGGAAGAGTTATTGCTTTGCTTGACTGGATTTCAACAGGATGATTAAGAATATCGCCAAGTCTATCAACAGCTAATAAAGCCTGTTGAAACTCATTCCATAAATTCACCAATCTTAGTACAGGAGCAGAAAACTGATTTGCAAACATTTGGAATGCTATTAACTGACCAATAGTGAGTTTATTATCAATTACAAGCTTAACTCCAATATAGAGAATTGTAATTGTCATCATTTTTTGGAATAAACCTGAAATTGCACCGGCAAAAGTCCCCATAAGAGAAAGCTTAAAACTTGAATTTACGTAATTTCCAAGATAGTCTTCCCATTTTCTTTGCATTGAACCTTCAATTGCAAGTGATTTAACGGTTTGTACCCCTGTAACAGATTCTACAAGATATGAATTAGACTGAGCTCCCATCTGAAACTTGTTATTTAGCCTGTTTCTCAATTCAGGTGTAACAGTCAGGTATAATATAGCGATTAAAGAAACAAAGCCAAGAACGATCAGTGTCAATTTAACGCTATATAAAAACATTACCAGTACAAATACAGATGAGAAAAGTAGGTCGATTATTACAGATACTGATTTATTGGTAATAAAGTCTCTAATAACATCAAGTTCTCTAATTCTAGCTATAATGTTACCAACTTTTCTTGACTCAAAGTATATAAAAGGCAAGGAAAATAAATGCTTAAACAGCTTAGATCCTAATTTTGCATCTATCTTGCTTGCAGTATGAATAAAGATATAATTTCTTGAAATGTTCAGTAAAAACTCAAAAATAATCACAGCCACAAAAGCAATACCAAGCACATCCAGCGTTGTCATGCTTCTGTGAACTATAACTTTATCCAAAATTACCTGGGTAAATAGGGGAATTACAAGTCCAAATAGTTGAACTACAAATGAACCCAGTAATACTTCGGCCATTACTTGCTTATATTTGAGAATTTCAGCATAAAACCATTTAAATCCAAATTGTATCTGAGAAGTAATCAATTTATGAGTTAAGACAATAAACTCACCGCCAGCAATATCATCAAATTCCTGAAAAGTTAACTCTTCTGTCTTTTTTTCTTTTGGAGTAAAAACTAAAACCTTGCTATCCTGGGAATTAACCTTCAAAACAACACCGTAACTATTATCTTTATATATAAAAATAGCAGGTAAAGGATATTTCTCTGACAGATTAGCGAGCGGCATTTTCTTTAATTTAGCTTTAAACTCAAAATTCTTAACTACTCTTATTAACTCTTCTTTTGTAAGATCAGAATCTGTAATACCGTACTCTCTGACGATTGACCTCAAATCTACATTTATTCTATTTATTCTTGCTATTAATTCAAAAGATATAAGAGCCGTTTGCATTTTTATTTAATCTCCCTAATTATCCAGGATAAGTTATAAGATATTAATTATCTAATTTGGGTACAGTTTCAGAATCTTCAGAATAGACATTCAGCTTCTTTACTGCTGCTACTCTATTAATTATAGCTTTTTCAAGCTCCACTTTTTGCTGTATAAGATCAGCTTTTTGATTTAGCAAAGTAGGTTTATCTATAAGTTCCTGCTGTGCCATTTTTTCAATCATTGAAAGCTTATTTTGTATTTTGACAAGCAATTCTTCTTGCGTACCGGATTGTCCATTGTAGTATAAAGCTTCTTCATTCAACTTTTCATATCTATTTTTTAGTTCTGCCATTTTTTGATCACGAACTAGTTTTAATCTTTCTATTTCAAGTTCCAATTTTTTTATATTTGCTGAGGTTTTAAATCCATCAAACGGTGTTAATGTAGCAGAGACACCAACAGATACGCTTCTATCCTGAAGATCATTAACAGAATCAAGGAAATCATTTTTGTCAGTACCATAAAAGTTATAACTGGAATACATCCCAAATACAGGCAATCTTTCTCTTTTTAATATTTGAAGTTCAGTTTCTTTTTTCTCAATTTCCAGTTGATAAATTCTATAATCAGGAGTTTTTTCATAATCCATATCACCGATATCTAATTTTGCCTGCTCTTTTACCACTCCAAGCTTAAAAGTTTCGCCTTGATCTTTTTCAAAATTCACATTACTCACGTATGATTCATCTATTTCAGAATAATCAACTAACTCAATGGTATCCGAATCATAATTTTCCTGAGTAAAATAAGATAAATCTTTCAATAATAACTTGAATCTTGTCTTTAAAGCATCTACCTCATCAGCTGTTTTAGCCATTCTTATAGCTTCATCTGCAACTTCAATTTTTGAAGAGGTTCCTGCTGTGTAAAGCTTTTCTTCCATAGCAAAAAGCTCTTTATAAATAGGATATATTTCTTTTTTACTGTTTAATTCTTTGTGAGTTATAAGTGCTCTGGTATAAATATCAATTATTTTTAATTTTAAATCTTTTAAATTTTTATCATATACTATTTTCTTTTCCGAAACATCTTTCTTTGCAATATCAAGTTTTTTCCCTTTTATACCAAAATCATATAAGTTATAAGATAAGTTTAAAGTAAATAAATCCTGATATTTTGTGCTGGAATTTACAATGCTAGTACCAACTGATGAAAAGGTTTGAACTCCATTTGTCATATCGTGAGCATATTCTGAATAAAACTGAGATTTCAAGGTTGGATAATATAATGACCTTGCTTCTTTAACTCCAGATTTACTTATATCTATATCAATATTTGATATTTTTAAATCAAACGAGTTTTCTTTTGCTTTATCAAGTATATAATTGTAGTCAATTTTTTCAGCAAACGCAGTATCTATGCCTATATTGCTCAGAAGGCATACGTAAAAAGTTAATATAAATACGATTTTTTTCATGCTACTCATGCCAATTATTATAAATTGCGCATATAAAAAAAGAAAGAATTTTTGATTCTTCCTTTTCTATAAAATAAGATAATTTATTTCTATACAATCAGGTAATTTTTTCTATAAAATTTTTATGAGTAATATCCATTACCTAACTTAAGTCATCGCTGTATTCTTTGAAATAGGTAGACTTAATTTAAAACTATCAGTCTACGTTGTAGCACTACTATTTTATGACTGCCATGAACCAGCAATAAGATTCATTAAGTGATCATTTGATTGAACATCACTAATGCTGTTTATTGATACACACTTATTAGCCTTATCATAAGAAGCTATATCTTGAATAATCTTATTCACATCGGTATCAGTCAAGAATTCATTACCTAATTGGAATACTTCAATTCCTTTTCTGCCACTAAATTGATGACTAATAGTTACTTCATCACCAGAACCATAAGATATTATTAAATCAGAACCTTTCTTGAACATAGCTATATTTTGTTTTGATACATCTGAACCAAATATGAGTGTATCAACTTCTTGCTTATTATTGCTCACATCACAAAGAAGATCTTTGCCATCACCACTATTAAATATATAGGTATCATTGCCGGCATAATCGACAATGTAATCCTTGCCAGCGCCACCAATTATAGTATCATTACCTGCATAATCATAAATACCATCATTGCCGGTTCCACCTTTTAAGAGATCATTACCGGTGTAATCTTCAATACCATCATCGCCGTCGCCACCATATATGAAGTCATTGCCAGCATAATCCTGGATGTAATCATTACCAGTTCCACCTCTTAAGGTATCATTACCTGCATAATCACGAATCCAGTCATTACCTGCACCACCATTTATGAGATCATTGCCAGCATAATCTTGGATGCCGTCATTACCAGCACCACCTCTTAAGGTATCATCACCGGCATAATCTTGAATACAATCATCACCGTCGCCACCATTTATCAGATCATTGCCAGTATAATCCTGAATATGATCATTACCAGTACCACCTCTTAAGGTATCATTACCTGCATAATCACGAATCCAGTCATTACCTGCACCGCCATTTATGAGATCATTGCCAGCATAATCATGGATACCATCATTGCCAGCACCGCCTCTTAAGGTATCATCACCGGCATAATCTTGAATACAATCATCACCATTACCAGCATTTATAAGGTCATTACCAGCATAGTCTTGGATATGATCATTACCAATACCACCTCTTATAGTATCATTACCGCCGTAATCACGAATATAATCATTTCCTGCTAATCCTAAAATAACCTCACTATCTGCTGTACCATATAAAGCGTCATTACAATTAGTTCCTTTTATTTCTGGTACTGCTGGTGTTGGCGGCTCATTAATATCATCGTTTGTTATATAAGTACCATCAGCAAATTCAAACTTTTCTATCTGGTTAATATCATCAGCGTACCAGTTACTTACAGTTATTTTATCAGTACTATTTTTCAAGCTAATAACAAGATTATTACCATCTTGTGTAAATTCTAAATCTTCTTTAACAATTCCAGTGCCAAATTTTACAACATCATTTCCATTTAAGTCAGAAATAATGTCTTGTCCATCGCCTGAATTAAAATTATAAACTTCATTTCCTGAAGCATCAGTGATGGTATCATTACCTGTTCCGCCTGTATAAACATCATTGCCTAAATAGCCAATCATTGTATTATCAAGGCTATTTCCAATTAAAGAATCACTATTATCTGTACCTAAGATAAGGATACCATCTATAATTTGTTCAATTTCATCTTTAGTATATGAAGTACCGTTATTAAACTGAATAGATTCTATTTTATGTTCATATGAATCAACAAGATACCAGTCTTTCACTGTTATTGAATCTGTAGCACCTTGTATGCTTATAACAACGTCATTACCTACTTTTGAGAATACTGTATTAGTTTTAGTAATGCCATCACCAAATCTTATTGTGTCTGAACCATTATAATCATAGACAAGATCTTGACCATCACCTAAATTGAATATGTAAACATCATTACCTGCAACATCACGAATCCAATCATTTCCAGTACCAGTATTATAGGTATCATTTCCACCATATTCAATTCTTACGGTGTCATCTCCACTAAATAAATCATAAATATCATCTGTAACTGGACCGCTGTAAATATAATCGTTACCCTCTGTTCCGATAAAATCCGCCATTGTTTTCCCTCCTACAAGCCTTTTTATTCCACAAAACTTAAAAATACAAACAAACTTTGTCGAGTTATTAAGATGTATATCCTAATAACACAATCTTAACATTTAAATATTAATAGAAATATTAATATTTAACCTATAATAAATAATAATTCAAATTTGACACAAAAATATAAAAAATAACTCTGCTTTGTCCCTTTCTTGATAACTCCTTTCCTCAAGTCCTCTATCTGATTATATTGAAACAAAAAACTTACCAATAATATTAAGTAAGTTTGATTAAATTAATTTCCTATTTTTTTTAATTTTTCCTATTTTTTTTACAAAAGTTTACCTAACAGTTTATTTTTTAATATCTAAGGACAGCGTAAAAAATACTTATGGATTTTGATGAGCGAAGCGGGAGCTTACAATTTCGAAAACGACGAGTTTTTGAAATTACAAGCTCATTCTAATAGGTATTTTTGTAGGTGACTCAGTCACACTATTAAAGTCTTTAACTATTTCAACCTTATATATGTGCCTTTGGCACTTCTTATAACCAGCAAATAATCGAGCAAAATATTATGATTGATTATCTACTTATCCTGAATAATACATATCAAAACAGCCTTTTAAAAGGCTGTTTTGATATGTATTAAGAAATAAATTAGTTTTATGTAAACTGATCAATACCATTAAATAAATTCTGCAGGTTTTTATCACCATACAAACTAAAGTCCCACGATACCCCACCATAATTAGACGCTGGTAAAGGGCCATTGGTTGTTAGCGAGTCAAGCCCACGAAATAGATTTTGCAGCTTAGTATCACCTTCTGGGCTCTGCAATCCAAAATTCCAGGAAACATCACCATATTTTGTTGCAGGTAGTGGCCCATTAGTAGTCAGTAAGTCCAATCCACCAAATAGTTCTCTCAATTTAGAATCGCCTTCAGAATTTTGTAAACTAAAGTCTAATGATGCACCATCAGAGTTAGTCGGCGATAATGAACCTGAAGTCATAAGAGAATCTAAATTACCAAATAAACCTTGTAATTTAGTATCTCCATTTGAACTTTGAGAATCAATATTCCAGGAAATGTCATTTGTATCAGTTGTAGATTGTTTGCTGAATACATCACTTAAATCGTTAATAAATGGTAGATTTACTAGTGATGTGCCTGAGGTGTTACCGGAATTAAACATACCATCAGTAAGATTAAATAACCTTTGTAAAGGCATATCGTTTTGTAAGCTCATTCCAAAACCACTTATAGATACATAATCTACAGGTTCAAACCTGTTATTAAGTCCGAACATGTCATTAACAGCATTATAGCTCATTGGATTTTTCATCGGATTAGCCAATGTTAAACCGTAAGACAGGCTCGAGCCTGAACCTGATACCGGAATATTATTGCTCGGCCCAAAGATGCTACTTTGCCCAAACATATCATTGATGGCATTGTAACTCATTGGGTTAGTAAATGAGCTAGAATATGGAATAAAACTAGGATTACCAAAATTTGTTAACGGATTGACCATGCATAATACCCCATATTTTTTCCTCTAATTTAGAAATATTTACCCCTATTTATATAAAAACATTTTCATGTTTATTATTTACTTCTAACTTTTCCCCAATTTATTAAATTTAAACCGCTTATTCGCTTATATCTATAGATATAACTAATATATAAAACATACTTATTTCATTAAGAAATGTAAAGCATTTCTATGTTCTAATATATACAATTTCATAAACCAAATTGGACTAAATCCTAATAATCTCGAATAGTATCACTTTTAAGCTAATTCAGTCTTATAGACCAAATTTAAATCCAAGATACTTCATTTGTTTTTTGAAAGATAAAAGGTTTATACTTAATGTAATTAAGTAAGTTTAAATATTTTTTAAATATTAAGTTCAGGCATAAATAGAGGGGAAAGTATGGATTTAAGCTTTTTGGGGTCTTCAAGAAAGACAACTTGTCTTATTTGTTTAGTTATATCTTGTATTTTTAGCTTTCAGTCTTATCAAGCAGCATTTGGCTTTGGGGATATGGAGACAAAATTAATTTACTACCCAATAAAGAAAAACATAGTTCCCCTGAGAATGGAACTTAAAGAGAGGCTTCAAGATACATACTTTTACAGCCTGGATGGCGTAAGGTTAAATGCATGGTATATAAAAGCACAAAATAATAGACCTACAATAATATATTGCCATGGACAGGGGGAAAATATCAGCTTATGGCAAAGTGTGGCACAAGGCCTTGCTGATAATGGTTATGGTGTTTTTATGCTTGAATATAGAGGACATGGCAGAAGTGAAGGGGCACCATCTGAAACTGGGCTGTATATAGACCTTGAATCTTCAATCAAATATTTGAAAGAGTTTGAGCGTATACCACAAAGCAACATTATATTATGGGGACGTTCAATGGGTGGGGCCGTAGTTGCAGACGTAGCTTCAAGAGATAGATTTCGAGGAATAATCCTTGAAAGCACATTTACCAATATTAGAGATGAAGCCATACATCTTACAAGTACAGGAATTCTGGAAGGAGGTGGAGGGTTTTGGGGAAATATGGCAACTAAATTTGTTAAATTTATGCCTTTAACTCAGAAATTCGAGACAGAAAATAAAATATTTAAGATTAATTATCCACTCTTAATCGGGCATTCGGTAAATGATGAAACTGTTCCGGTAAAAATGGCATACGAACTTGCAAAACGTAATCCTGAAGCCCAATTATATATATCAAAAACAGGAAGCCACCATTCAAGTGAATGGTTTATAAGTAAAGCATTGGAATTTTTAAATTCATTAAATCCAAATTTAGTCCGCAACTAAATCAGGACGTAAATTCCTAGCTTCACCAAGATAAATATGTTTAATCTCTTTTTTACTAAGAGTTGTGTTAATTAATATCAGAACTCTTATACATAATGTTATGCTGCCTGGCACAGGGATTTCCTGTGCGCAAATCATTGGTATATCATCCCAACTAAAATATTTTCTGGCAGCTTTAGCAGGAAAATCAGCTGTTAAGTCATTGGTTAATGTAAAAATCACACTAACAATGTCATCTTCAACAACCTTATTTTCATTTAATATACTACTTAATAATTCAGTGGTAGCCTTTTGAATTGCATCACTTGAATTTTTCTCAACTGTTATAGCTCCTCTAATGCCTCTTGTTTTATATTGATCATTCATGACAAAATTCCCTTTACTCTGACAAATCAAAGATTATACTAGATAATCATAAAGCAAATATCGAATAGGTAACAAGAGCTAATGCAATTTCTATTGACTCAAATATAAATTTACTATATTTTTTCCTATACTGAATATAAAATAATCTTATTAATACATTTAAACATCTTTTAGATTAGATAGATATATATGGAAAAAAATGAAATAGTATACGGTAGAAATTCAGTTGAAGCACTTCTTGAAACCAGCAAAAGAAGGGTCAATAAACTTTATTTAGCAAAAGGAATCAAATTTGATTCCAAAATGAGAAAAATCA
>MFRQ01000013.1 GCA_001784615.1 Candidatus Melainabacteria bacterium RIFOXYA2_FULL_32_9 | reverse complement strand
CAGAGTATTTTCTATACTTTGTGCTTATAATCTAATACAGAAGCTAAATTTGCCTATTTAGCAACTCAAGTATCTGTTAATACATAATTATAATGAAATGGAGGCAATATGAAAAAAATAGAAGCCATAATAAAACCTTTTAAACTTGATGAAGTAAGAACAGCCCTCAATGAAATAGGCGTTCAAGGTATGACAGTTACAGAAGTAAAAGGTTTTGGAAGACAAAAGGGAATAACAGAATTCTATAGAGAAGCTGAATACCACATTCCTTTTATTGCAAAAGTAAAAGTAGAGCTTGTTGTATCTAATGAGATTCTTGAAAAGGCGATAAATACTATAAAAGAAAAAGCTCAAACAGGTACAATCGGAGATGGAAAAATATTCGTTTCTTCAATTGATGAAGTAATAAGAATAAGAACAGGTGAAACCGGAATAGAAGCAATATAAACCGACCTTAATCAGGGATTGGTATTATACCAATCCCTAATTTTTTATGCAGTTGAAAATAGAATATCCTCATTTATTCTTAGATCAATAAGCAAATCCGAAAGTCTGATGTTTGCTTTTGGTAATATCAGAGTTTCAAACACCTTTTATCTAAGATTTTTACTCATACTAAAGTATGATTGATATCTATCCTTAAATATGATATTTTAGAATTTAAATACCACAATATTTAAATATTTTGAAAGGTTATATTATGCCTGGAATTTTAAAATTTTCAGAGGGAATATCAATAAGTATTCGTGCAATGCTATATCTTCTTAGTGAAGAAGATAAATTAATATCTGTAAAAGAAATAGCAACCATATTGAATGTTTCTGAAGGACACCTTGCTAAAGTTATGCAACAGCTCGCAAAAGAAAAACTTATAGACTCAGTAAGAGGTCCAAAAGGTGGTTTTAAACTAAAAAAATCAGGAAAAGAAATTAAATTAATAGAGATATACGAAATTATTGAAGGGCCTTTCCAAGTAAAAGACTGTGTTTTTAATCCTATTTGCGAAGGGGATTGTTCTTTAAGAAAACTGGTAGTCTCAGCCAACGAAAAATTCTTTAACTATTTTAAAAATACAACACTAGAAGAACTTTTAGACTCAACTCAATGTAAGAATAAATTTAAAGAAAAACAAAGAAATCTAATAAAAATTAAATAAAAATCTTTTTACAAATTTTATTGATAATTATTTTTTTATTTTTGTTGATTGTTTTTGTAAAATTATACTATAATGGCCTTTATATCATATTTTTTTGCTAAAAAACTGAGTAAGAAAGGAAAAAAATCTATGACTGGATTTAAGAAATCTATACCAGCTGCTATAGTTATTCTCCAGGTTATTACAATACTTCTTATACTTTTGAAAACACCGATATTATTTGTATTAATATCAGTAGCCCTAAGTATTTTATTAGTTCTTGCAAATAGTTTTGTAAGAATAGATGAAAATTTAGATTCAGTGTTGACTAAAATAACTGATATAATTCAGCAAAGAAGAGATTTTAATATTAAATTTGAAGTTAAGGCTTTAAAAACTTTATTTGAAAAAATTGAAAAAGCTTTTAATAAAGCCCATATGTCTATAACAGATCTTGTTGAGAAAATTTTTGAGATTCTAGATCAAGGATTGGCTGTTAAAAAGCAAGCTACACAAGGAATAGACGAATGTCAAAAAATAAAAAATTCCATAGAAGTTTCAAGTGAACAGCAAGAAAATATTTTAAGCACAATTGAAGAATTAACAGCAGCGGTAAGTGAAACAGCTGAAATTACAGAAAAAGATAACCAAAAATGCATGAAACTTTCTGATATGGCAAAAGAAGTTTCTCAAAATACACTAGAAGGGCAAAATCAAACAAAAGCTGTTAAAGCAAGCTTTAATCAGTTACAAAGTTCTTCAAAAGAACTGGAAGAACAAATGCAATTTCTTAAAAAAGGTTCTGAGTCAATAGGACACATAATTGAGACTATTCAAAATATTGCCAGTCAAACTAACTTATTGGCTCTTAATGCAGCAATAGAAGCAGCAAGAGCTGGTGAACATGGTAAGGGTTTTGCTGTTGTGGCTGATGAGGTTAAAAAACTTGCTGAAAAAACAAGTAATTCAACTGATCTAGTTAAAAATGAAATAAACAATATACAAAAAATAACTGAATTAACCATTGGTGCATCTTCTAACACGATTCATTCTTTACAGCAAAGTGAAGAACAATTTGAATTATTAAGCACAAATCTATCACATACTATAGGTCAAGTAAAAGATATGGTTGGAATAATCACAGAAATAACAGATAATTTCCAATCAACTTCTGCAAGAACACAGCAAATGAATGCTGCAATGCAGAATATAAGTAATTCTATAGAAGAAGTTACTCATCAGTTATCTGATATTGATAATCAAGTTAATAAGTTTTTAGGCCAGCAAAATACATTATTAAATCTATCTAATTCTTTAATAAACATTGCTTCGACCTTAGATTCTATGGAAAAACAATATTTCTTAGACTTAAGACTCCAAGATCATAGAAAATGGGTCGAAACATTGCAGAATGCAATAGAAACAAAAAACCATAATGTTAGTTTACAACTTGATCATACGTTATGTAAGTTTGGTAAATGGTATTTTTCTTACAATCCAACTTTTGAAGAAAAAAATATCTTCGAAAAAATTGATAGACCTCATCAATTAATTCATTCAACAGGTAGAAAAGTACTAGAAGAAATTAAAAATGGTAATTATCAAAAAGCTCAAAATATATTTGAAAGAGAAATAGTGCCTTCATTGAAAGAAGTAGAAGAATTATTTGGTCAATATAAATTATCTCTTGCAAAGGGCTAAATAAATAAGAATTTTAAGCTGATATAAAGAGCGTTAAAATAGATAAATAGAGAATTAATCTTTATTTATCTATTTTTATGTAAAGACTCACACTTTTGGTGTGAGTCAAGGACGCATCATGGCAAGTTAGCTAGCAGAAAGAATAGCGAAACAACCGCCGTTCTTTAAAATCGTTATTTATTTGAAACTAATATATTTTCTCCGGAAAATTCTCTATCATTAATTTCATAACATTCAAAACAGCGTGCTTCATACTTTTCATCCCCTCCAACCATAATTAAAGGAGATGTTCTGTCAGCAGGTTTACCATTTATTAATCTTTGAGTTCTGTTTCCAAACTCAGATCCACACTTCATGCAGATTGCAGTAAGTTTATCTACTTTATCAGCATAACAAAATAACTCACCTATTGGACCAAAAGGTTCTTCTTTAAAATCAAGATCCAAACCCGTTCCAATAACCTTCTTATTATTTTTTATAAGCTTCAAAACAACATCTACAATATCTCTTTCGAAAAATTGAAGTTCATCTATTGCTACTACTTCATCATCTTCTTCAACATAATTTAAAATTTCTAAAGCAGAGTTGATTTTTATAGCGGATTCATAAGATCCATTTCGTGATTCTATGCAACTTTCAGGAGCTCTTGTATCTATTGCCGGTGAAAATATTTTTACTTTTCTATTAGCAATTCTTGCTCTGGTAAGTCTTCTTAGTAATTCTTCAGTCTTACCACAACTCATAGGTCCTGTAATTAACTCAAATCTAAAACGTAACACTTCCCCTAACTTCATTCCTCTCATAACTATACTCAATCACAATCCTTATTAACAAAATTAATTATATAAACTTTATCCTAAATGAGAAATAAATATTTAAAAAATTTATATAAAAACTGTTACATGCTTTAATAAGAAGCAATTTCTATACGATTTTTTTCTTCTTTTAGCTTTCCTAATACCCATCCTGGAACGAAATTTTGACCAGGAACAAGTTTTTTATTGCCGGCAGATCCATGGTAATCTGACCCTCCGGTAACAATAAGGCCATATTTTTCTGCCATACTGAAGTAATATTCTACCATTGCAGGAGAATGTTTTCTATGATAAGCTTCAATACCCCTTAATCCAAAACTAATAAGCTCTTTAACCAGATCGTCCATTATTTCTATATCACCTGGATGAGCTATAACAGGAATTCCGCAAGCTTCATAGATGGATTCAACAGCTTCATGAGGAGAAACTGTTTTACGTTTAACATAAGTAGGAGAATTATTGTTTATATACTTTGTGTAAGCATCAATAATATTTCTTGCCCCACCAACATTAGTTATTGCTCTTGCAATATGAGGTCTTCCTATACTACCACCTTCTATAACTAATGAACTTATATCTTCCAGTTTAATATTTATGCCTTCTTTATTTAATTTTTTTACTATTTTTTGTGTCTGATCGGCTCTTGCGTGTTGTTGATAAGCAAGAAGATCAAGAAAAGGTTTTGATGTTAAATCCATATAATAACCAAGAATATGAACTTCATAATCTTTCCATAAAGTATTTATCTCAACTCCTGGAATAATCTCTATAACTTCCTTTTCTGTTTCTTTAGATCTAAGCTCTGCTTGAGACAAAGCATGTTTATATGACAAAATATTGTCATGATCTGTAATTGATATTGCAGAAATATCAAGATCAATAGCGGTATCTACTAGTTCTTCAGGCGATAAACTGCCATCAGAGTAGATACTGTGAATATGCAGATCTAATTTCACATTATTTTCCTTTCATATTTAACTTACCTCATTAATCTCATTAATATATTTAATTCTTTCAATTCTTTCAGTGCGTCCATTTTCAATATTAATTGATAATTTAATCGCATTAAGTTCTGCTTTATCGATAGGAGCAACATCATATCTTTCTGGAATATTTGTTATTAATCTTTTTATAGAATTATTGATTTCCATTCCAATTATACTATGATAAGCTCCACAATATCCAACGTCGGTAATATAAGCAGCGCCATTATATAAAATTTTCTCATCAGAAGTTTGAACATGTGTATGAGTACCAATAACGGCACTTACACCTAAATTATCAGCAAAATAACCAAGAGATATCTTTTCAGCAGTTGCTTCAGCGTGAAAATCAATGATTATAATAGGATTTCTTACTTCCTCTCTGATTCTCTTAATTTCATTTTCCAAAGCCGACCACGGAGAATCGACAGGTGCCATAAAAACTCTTCCAAGTACATTTATTATCACTATAGATGAATTCTGAACATTAAATACTCTTGATCCAACCCCAGGAGAACCTTGAGGATAATTTAAAGGCCTAACTAACTTGTCTGCCTTGTCTATATAGGTAAAAATTTCTTTTTTATCCCAAATATGATTTCCGCTGGTAAGAGCATCAATACCAATATCAAGCAATTCATTATAATTTCTTTCAGTTAATCCAAAGCCATGAGAAGCATTTTCAGCATTAGCAATTATAAAATCAGGTCTTCTTTCAAAAGACCTGATTTCTTCTGATAAAAAATTTTTAACTATTCTTCTTCCGGGTTTTCCTACAATATCACCCAGGAAAAGTACATCTAAAGTGCTCATTTCGCAATTTCAGTAGCTCTAATTTCACGAACAACGGTAACTCTAATTTGTCCTGGATATTCAAGCTCTGTCTCAATACGTTTTGCAATGTCTCTTGCAAGCTTACTGGCCGCAACATCATCGAAGATGGAAGGTTGTACCATAACTCTTATTTCACGTCCTGCTTGAACAGCAAAAGACTTTTTAATTCCAGGATAACTAGTAGCTATTTCTTCAAGTTTTTGAATTCTCTTAATGTAAATTTCAAGAGTATCTCTTCTTGCACCAGGTCTACCTGCACTCATAGCATCAGCTATTTTAACTAAAACAGCCTCAACTGTATCAGCGGTAACATCATCGTGGTGGGCTTCTATGGCATGAATAATTGCTTCATTTTCTCCATAGCGTCTTGCAATTTCAACACCAAGTTCAATATGAGTTCCTTCTTGTGTTTGATCAAGAGCCTTACCAAGATCGTGTAATAATCCTGCGCGTTTGGCGATATTTACGTTTGCTCCTAACTCAGTAGCAAGCATGCCTGCAAGATTTCCAACTTCTATAGAATGCTTAAGTACATTTTGACCGTAGCTTGTTCTAAAATAGAGTCTTCCCAGTGTTTTTATCAATTCGGGATGTAGATTCATAATTCCCAGATCAAAAGTAGCAGTTTCACCTTCTTTGAACATTCTTTCATCTAATTCTTCACGGGCTTTATTAACCATTTCCTCAATTCTTACAGGGTGAATACGACCATCTGTAATAAGTTTTTCTAAAGCAGTTCTTGCTATTTCTCTCCTTATAGGATCAAAACTTGATAAAACAACTGCTTCAGGAGTATCGTCAATGATTAAATCGACACCTGTAAATGTCTCAAGAGCGCGAATATTTCTACCTTCGCGTCCTATAATTCTTCCTTTCATTTCATCATTAGGAAGATTCACAACAGCAACAGTTGATTCTACAACTTGATCTATTGCACAACGTTGCATTACATTTGAAACTATTTCTTTAGCTTTTGTGCTGGCTGTTTCTTTAATGTATGCTTCATTATCACGTATTAACTGTGCAGCTTCTTTTTTTAAGTCTTCTTCAAGTTGTTGTAACAGTAGAGTTCTACCCTCTTCAGCTGTTATACCAGAAATTCTCTCAAGTTCTTTAGTTTGTTTGTCTACAAGCTCAGCTAGATAGTCTTCTTTATCATAAAGTTCGTCTATTTTTTTTGCTAGTTCATTTTCTCTTTCAACGGCTGCTTGATTTTTTGACTCAAGATTTTCTTCTTTTTGAATTAATCTTTGTTCTAGCTTTGCAAGTTCTGCTCTTCTTTCGCGTACTTCAGTTTCAAATTCCTGTCTTTGGTTGTGTAAAGCTTCCTTAGCAGAAATTAGAGCTTCTTTACGCTGGAGCTTGATTTGTTCCTCGGCTTCAAGAATTTTTCTTGAGGCTTCGGCTTCAACTATAGCTATTTGAGAATTTTTGTCTTTAAGTTGAAGATGTAAGTAAACTATATATATTACCGCTGCTGCTAACAATGCAACAAATATTAATATTTGACCGATGTTTTCGATTGTCCTATACCTCTTTTCTATAAAATATAAATGAGTTTCCTATTAAAAACTGAGCGTTTTCGCCAGTTAACTCTTGTTTCTACAGGACAGCCGATAAAAGAAGATATCGATCCTAGCATTATAAATAATATCACATAACACTATTTTTAAACAAACATTTTATCTTCTATTTATCGGCTGTTAAGAATTTATTTAGAAAGTTTCATATCAAAATTAGCTTAAAACTATTCTTCTACTTCATTTCCCTTATTAGAAACGGTTGTCATTTCTGACAGGTTTTCCCTAACTTTTGTGTCAATTTCTTCGAGTAATTTAGGGTTTTCCATTAAGTATTCTTTTACTTTTTCTTTACCTTGTCCAAATTTCACGTCACCGTAATTGAACCAGGTTCCTGATTTGTTAATGATGTTTGTAGTAACAGCAACATCAATTATGCAGCCAATTTTAGAGATACCTTCTCCGTAGATAATATCAAATTCAGCAATTCTGAAAGGTGGTGCTACTTTGTTTTTCACTACTTTTACTTTTACTCTGTTGCCGAATTCTTGCCCGTCTTTCTTAAGGGTTTCAATTTTTCTAATATCAAGACGTAAGCTGGCATAGTATTTAAGTGCGTTACCACCAGTAGTAGTTTCAGGATTACCGTATACAACACCGATTTTACTTCTAAGTTGGTTAATAAATATAACGGTTGTTCTTGTTTTACCAACAACAGCTGTTAATTTTCTGAGTGCTTGGCTCATCAATCTTGCCTGAAGACCCATATGAGCATCACCCATTTCGCCATCAATTTCAGCTCTTGGAACTAACGCAGCAACTGAGTCAATAACAATCACATCAACCGCACCGGATCGTACGAGTTCTTCTGTAATATCAAGAGCCTGCTCACCGGTGTCAGGTTGGCTTACTAAAAGTTCATCAACTTTTACACCTAATTTTCTTGAATATTCCGGATCAAGAGCATGTTCAGCATCCACGAAAGCTGCAATGCCACCTTTTTTCTGAGCTTCAGCAACTATATGTAATGCTAAAGTAGTTTTACCACCGCTTTCTGGTCCATAGATTTCAACGATTCTTCCTCTTGGTACTCCGCCAATTCCTAAAGCTAGATCAAGAGATAAAGCGCCTGTTGGAATAGACTCTACTGAGACTGACGCTTTATCGCCAAGACGCATAATAGAACCTTTTCCAAAATCTTTCTCAATTTTATCAAGAGCAATTTCTAGAGCTTTTTTTCTTTCTTTTGAACTTTCACTAACTTCTTGTTTTTCTACTTTTTCTTTTACAGCCATTAAATTAACCTCATCCAAGTTTTCTAATTACTAAATTTTCTAATTAATGCCTAAAATTTAGTTTAATTTATGTACAATAAAATTATACTCTAAATGCTTAATTTTCTTTATAAAAACTATAAGAAACCAGTCATGTTTTGATAGCAAAAACGCTTTATTAATCAGTTATTTCATAAAATTATAGCCATATTTCAATAATTATTATAGTTTAACACTAATTATATTTTAAGAAAGCTTTATTATATAATGTGATAACAGATTCTAAGGCTTACTTACGTTTATATATGCATATTTAAGTACATTTTTACTAAACTATTTTTGAATTTTATTTTTAACTAAAATTAATGTAATTTTATTAAGCATATAAATAAATTGTTTATTTTATTATAGAATTATTAAACAAACTTATTTCAATATAAAATTGCTAAACATCAATAAAATTCAATAACTTGACAAGATGTTGTTAAATAAAAAATTAACAAATTTTCCTATTTAAAAAAGATTGCTAAAATCTTATCTAGTAGAAAATAAGGATTAATAAATTTGAAAAATTATTCTCTCGTAAGACTAATAGAGCAAAACATAAAGCAATTTAAGCTTGATTTATCAGGCTACAATGTTCTTTTACCTATGTATTCAAGAGAACCTGCTTTAATGCCTATATTGGCAAGTCTTGCAGGTGCAAAAAATGTTTATGTTCTAACAAGAGAAATTGATGCCATCAATAAAACGGCTTTCTATAAAAACGAACTAAAATTAGCATCTGATATTAACTTTATAGAAAAAGAAAATCCTCAAACTTTATCAGATCTTGATATTGTGGTAGCTGGTGAAGGAGGTTCATACATAGATAATACATTTATTTCATCTTTAAAAAAGGAATGTGTAATCTCCATACTTCCACGAAATCTTGATTTTACTCAGGCTAACGGAATTAATCTTGAAGAATGCAGCAAGAAAAAGATCTCTGTGGCAGCGTTAGACCCTAACGATCAAAATCTATCACTATATAAACACATAGCTCAATTAATAGTTAAAAGATGCAGTGAAAATAATATAGATGTTCTCAGATCTCGTTTACTGTTGATAAGTAATGGGAATTTAATGGATAATATATTGAGTCATTTAAAAGCCTGTGGTAGTCAGGTTTATTGTGCAAATACTGATAGGCCTCAGGATAAATCTTACATTTTAAAACATTTACCTGAAGTCGATGCCATTATAGTAGCTGACTATCCATTAAAATCAACGTTAGTTATTGGTAATGAAGGTTTTATACGAATAGATGATATTCTTACAATGAATCCTGAAATTAAGATTATTCATTTAGCTGGAAAAATGCAGATAAGTTCTTTAAATGCTAACAGAATATACTTTAAGCCTGAAAATTTGGTTCAAAATTCTTTAAATGTTAACATTAAAGAAATGGGTTTAAGAGCAGCTATAGAAATAGCTACAGCCTCCATGAAAGTTGCCGAGTCCTTAATAAAATCAAAAAATAGAAGTATACTTCCAAATGACTCTGTAGTAACATACAACATTATTAACGCTAATAGCCCTGTAGTTCTGGGAAGCGTAACCTTTTAAAAACAAATATATTTTAGTTTAACAGTTTGTGAAGGTCGGTTGTGGGTATGAATATTTTATTCGAAGTGTTTATTTCATTAACAACATTAGGTTTGTTAATAGCTGGTATAATCAATATAATGCCTTTTATTGGAAAACAAGCTTAAAAAATAAGAAGAATAAAAGAAAGATGCTTCAAAAGCGTCTTTCTTTTGCTTTTAAAAGCAGGTTAAACGGTAATGTCTCCAGAAATTCTTAATATAAATAGAAGACTGATCCATCCCCTATTTATATTAAGAATTTTTGTCGCACCCTTAAGAGAGAAATATACTATAATATTAGATAAATAGATTTTCTAGAGAGTGAAATATTGTTTTAGCTGATTATGAAAAGAAAAGTTTTATTATTTAATCCGCCGGTGGGCTTTTATCAAAGATGTGAGGATAGATGTCAGGCAAATGTTGAGGGTAGTGCTTCTGCTAGCTTAAGAGCCTGTAATGATCTTGGCTATATGGCAGCTGTTTTAAGAAAGCTTAATTACGAAGCAAAAATAATAGATTATCCTGCAGAAAAAATGAAATGGGATAATTATATTAATGATTTAAAGGAATTTATGCCTGATGTTGTTGTTATGAGTATTACTACAGCAACCATCGAACAAGATATGGAATCTTTTAAAATTGCAAAAGAAATAAAGCCTGAGGTTATAACAATAGCAAAAGGAGCTCATTTTCTAAGTTGCTCTTGTGAAGAGCTTAATAAAAACATTTATAAAGTAATGGATTTTGCACTTTCTGGGGAATCTGAGTTTATAATTGAAGATTTGATTAAAACTATAGATAATAATCAATCAGTGAGTGAGGTAAAAGGGCTTTTATACTGGAACTATGAAAAAACTGAAATCTTAAAAACTCTAAAACCGGATTTTAGAGATGACCTTGATACTTTACCCTTTCCTGCAAGGGATTTAATGAATAATAAATTATACCCAAGACCTGATACAGGAAAACCAATGGCTACAATAAGTGTTTCAAGAGGATGTCCTTCTTCCTGTATTTATTGTTTAACCCCAACAGTTTCAGGAAAGAAAGTCAGGAAAAGATCAGCAAAAAATATAGTGGATGAAATTCAAGAATGTGTTGAAAAATACGGAATAAAAGATCTCTTTTTTAAAGCCGATACTTTTACTATTGATAAAAAATGGGTAACAGAGGTTTGTGAAGAGATTCTTTTAAGAGGGTTAAAAGTAGAGTGGGGGGCAAATTCAAGAGTAAAACCCCTTGATCCTGAAACGCTAAAACTAATGAAAAAAGCCGGATGTTGGCTAATTGCCTTTGGAATTGAATCAGGAAGTGAAGAAACTCTAGAAAAAACAAAGAAAAATGCAACAAAAACAGAAGCATTACAAGCTGTTAAATGGGCAAAAGAAGCACATCTTAAAATTTCAGGATATTATCTAATAGGTTTTCCCTGGGAAACAAGCAAGCACATAGAAGAAACCATTAATTTTGCGAAAGAACTGGATTGTGACTATTCAGAATTTCACATAGTAACTCCGTTTGAAGGAACCGAGCTTTATGAGCAAATAAAGGGAACAAAATTACTTGATGAAAGTGCTACAGGTCATGATACATTTATAAATCCAGTTATGAAAACTCATTATTTATCTACAAAAGAATTATTAAACTTCAAAAATAAAGCATTAAAAGAAGTTTATCTAAAGCCAGCTTACATATTTAAAACTTTAAAAGGCATTAAAAGTACAAATGAGCTTAAAAATTACACAAAATTCGGCATTAGAATGCTGAGAAATATGCTAATTAAAACAATACAAGAATAATGTAAGTTAATAACCCAAATTGCTAAGTCAATAAAAAGCTTAATATAGCTAAAACTTAGATGTCATTACGAGGCGCTTCGCACTGTCTTAAGTCATCAACTTTCAGACACACATTGTCATTGCGAGCCATGAAACATTAATAACCAGCATCAATTATTCTTGCGTGGCAATCTCAAGTCATTAAGCTTACAAATAACAACTTGAGAATTTTGGCTAAAATTAATTAGTAGTTCAAATTAAAACCTTTTTTAAAAATAATTCTAATTTATAAGAAAATTTAAAATATTTCTGTAAAATATTAGGTATTTAATTTTGATGTAATATACTAAAGTTTATATAACTTACCTGGATAAAAAACATCATATAAATGGCAAATATTTTAATTATTGAAGATAATTTCATGAATCTTGAAATGGCTAGCGAGCTTCTTAAAAACGCTGGTCACGAGATTATAATGACTGAAAATACTAAAGAAGGGATAAAATTAGCTAAATTAAAGAGTCCTGATTTAATACTCATGGATTTAAGTCTTCCTGAAATGGATGGTTTAACAGCAACAAAAATTTTAAAGCAGGATCCATTGACTAAAAATATTCCAGTAGTTGCATTTACAGCATTAGTAATGAATAGTGACAGAGAAAAAGCTTTTGGAGCAGGTTGTTCAGGGTTTATTCCTAAACCCATTGAGGTTTCAACTTTTGCATCAGTGGTTGAAAAATATTTGAAAAATAGTAATATATCTGAAAAAAAAACTAAACAAGAGGAAGATACAGAAGAAGAATCATTTGAAAAAGATGATTCTAATGAAGAAAAATATGAAAAACCGGATTTAAAACATAAATGGCACAAAGTTCTTATTGTTGATGATAATCCAATGAATACAGAGCTTTTAAAAGAGACTCTTGAGCAAATCGGACAAAGCTCAGTTATAGCATATAGTGGAAAAAAAGCTCTTGAAATAATTAATTCTGAAAAATTTGATTTAATTCTTCTCGATATTATGATGCCTGAAATGAGCGGTTATGAATTAATAGAACATTTAAAGGCTAATCCTAAAACAGCTGATATCCCTGTTATATTTGTTAGTGCACTTAATGAAACCAGTGATATAGTTAAAGGTCTGGATTTAGGATCATATGGATATGTTACTAAACCTTATAATATAGAAGAATTAAAAGCTAAAATACTTGGAACTTTAAGAATAAAAGATCTTCAAGATCAACTTAGAACAGAATCAAGAAAACTTGAGCTCATTTATAAATTTTCTGCAGATGGAATAATTATGCTTAACTCTTCTTTTGACGTTATCTCTTGCAATAAAAAATTCGCTGAGTGGATAGGGTTACCAATTGAGGGGGTAATAGGAGAAAATTTTTGTACATTGGTCAAATGTGAGGAAAAAGGTAAAGATGATTGTGTCACATATGAGTTATTATGTGCAAATTCACTAGAAATAAATCAAAATATAACAAGAGAGATTAATTTAGAGATAAATAACAAAAAAAGAGTCATTGATATTAATTTGTCAAAAATAAACAATAATGATGCTGAAATAGAGGGATTTGTTCTCATTCTAAGAGATGTTACAGCTTATAAAGAAGTAGAAAAACAGAAAGAGACTTTCGTTGCAACATTAACGCACGATCTTAAAACTCCAATCAGAGCAGAAATAAGGGCTTTAGAATTATTGCTTAAGGGTAATTTTGGTGATTTGGCTTATGAGCAAATTGATATAATCCAAGATACTCTCAATTCAAGTAAATATATGTTCAATATGGTTGATAATTTGCTTTCAACTTATCGTTATGAAAATGGCAGTGTTAAATTAAGAAAAGATAATACAGATATTAATCAACTTATAAAAACCTGTTATACAGAATTAAAATACTTAATGGAAGACAAAAAGCAAGATATTATCTTTGATTTTGGCAAAGAAGACCTTATAGCTTATGCTGATGAACTGGAAATTAAAAGAGTAATAATGAATCTGCTTTCAAATGCAATATTTTATACTCATGAACAGGGGAAAATTATTGTTAAAACAAATTTTGATGATAAAGAAATGAGAGTTTCTTTTATTGATAATGGAAAAGGAATTTCACAAGAGGATATCTCTAATTTGTTCAGTAAATATACGAGTTATGCAAAAAAATTCAGGCAAGTTGGAACAGGTCTTGGTCTTTATCTATGTAAACAGGTTATAAATGCTCATGGGGGAAATATTCTTGTAGAGAGTATTGAGGGAAAAGGTAGCAATTTTACTTTTTCGATACCTGTTATCCAGAACAATAATCTAGCTGGTTAATGTAGAACTCAAATTTTGCCTTTAAAGTTTATTAACTAATGGAATGACCGAATTATTAGTTAGGTCTATTATTAAAAAAAATTTATATTTTGATAGATATGAAAGGGGTCTCAAATGGGTGCTCATAGTAATGTTATTAAGCAAAAACTAGAATATTTATCAAAACTTCCTGAAACTGATTATCCATTTATCAGTTTATATATGAACATACATTCTCATCAATTATTTGAACAGGCAGAAAAAAACAGAATTTTTCTAAAAGATTCATTTGGAAAATCCTTTAATCAGCTAAAAAGTGAAAGCAATAGGGATAAATGGGTTACTTTTTTAAATGATGAAAAGAAAATTATTGATTATATTAACAATAATCTTGATAGCAGGGCACATGGAGTGGCCATTTTTGCTTGTAACAGAATGGGTATTTTTGAGGTATTTCAATCTTTAATGCCTTTTGATAACAACTTTATTATTGATACTTTCCCTCATTTAAGGCAACTGGCATATCAAATTGATGAATATGAAAATACGTTAGTGATAATGCTGGATTCGAAATATTCAAGAATATTCAATGTAAAACTAGGTGGTTTTGTTATAAATGAATTAAATACAGAAAGTATGGTTCATAGATTTCATGAGCAAGGGGGATGGGCTCAGGCTCGTTATGAAAGGCATATAGGAAGTCAAATTCATCATCATTATGAAGAAGTAGCAAAAATAGCAACAGAATTTTTGGATAAAGAGCATTATGAAAATGTTATTTTAATTGGACAGCATCATGAAATTAAGATGTTTCAATTAGATTTACCCAAAAGAGTTAATATGAAAGTAATAGATATAGATTCTCTTCAAAGAAGAGAAAACATAAACGATATTCTAAAAACCATTACAGAAAATCTTCGACAAACAGAAAAAACCAGAGAACTAGATACAATAAAAGATATTATTGAAAAAACACAGGGGGGAGGAGTTGAAACACTTGGAATGCAAGATACGATAGAACTTGCAAAACAAGGTCGAGTTGGTGTCCTAGCTACGGTGAGGGATCTTGTATTTAATGGTTGGAAATGCGGTGAATGTCTTTATGTATCAAAAGATCAGCACCATGGTACCTGTCCTGTATGTAATGGAGATATGAAAGAAACGGATCTTGTTGAAGAAGCAATAAAATTAACTTACAAAAATGGTGGATTAGTAGAGCTTGTTGAAAATGAAGCTGCTGTAGAACTGGAAAAACACGGCGGAATAGGGGCTTATTTAAGATATTAATCACAACAAGTACTAATAATCTTTTTTAATCCATATTTTCTTTTTACATACTCAACAGATTCATGATATTCATCATTTGGAGTTCCTGCTCCTAAATGAAAACACTCAAACTGAACAACTTTTGTATCTATTCCAAAGTTTTTTCTTGCATAAATACAAAAATCTTCTGCATACATATGAAATTTTAGATTTTCGTCAAATCTTAAATTAAACCTGGTTATTAAGGAAGAATGGATTATAATGCAACAACAATCAAGAGTTTCAACTCTTTCAGGTTTTTTAAGTTTTTTTCCGTTTTTTCTAAAATCAGAGCTATTATCTCCCTGATGGATTTCTCCAATAAAAAATCTTTTATAAGTAAATAATTTAGAATTTCTAACGAATAAACCTCTCTTAAGTTTTGCTCCAACAGCTCCATAGATAAAATTTTTATCCAGAGTACAAAGTTTCGAGAGAGGATCTTCCATAAAACCAAAATCCTGATGGCAAAATATTATCCAGGAATCATCATTAGGCTGAATACTATTGATAAAGGAGTTATACCTGGTTGAAATACCAACATTCTCGCTGGTATTATCAAAAACAGTTAAGGAGTAATGATTTATATTCTTATTGTTTCTGATTACAGTATTATAAGTATCGAAATTATTTACTATGGAAACAACTTGAATTTTATTAGATAAAACATTTTCATTCATTAGTACAAAAACCTAAAAAATTATACTTTTACTTCAAAAGCCATTTGGACTCTTTGAAAGGCTTTTGGTGAAAAAAACCTTAAAACCAGATATCTTAAATAATAAATTATAAATAAAGTTTTAGCTATTTTCGCTGCTTTTTTTCCGTAACAAACCTCAAAAAATAATATATTACTCTCTAAACGCATTTTCTCCACAGTAATAGGTTTGTTTGTTTTATTTGCAGATACTCCACCAAAGTGAATTATCCCTGCATCAGGGACAAAAAATATTTTATATCCGTTTTTTTTAATTCTAAAGCATAGTTCTGCTTCTTCACCAAACATAAAAAATCTTTCATCAAAAAGACCGGCTGTATCAAGTGCTGATTTTCTCAACATCATATCAGCACCGATAATAAAATCGGTTTCATAATTGTCATTAGTTTGATCTAACTTGTATAATTTTTCTTTTAATAATTTTTTCTTAAAAATTTCTTTGAAACGTTCTTTTCTTGAAATTATATTAAAGCCAAGGCATTTCTTGAATAACCAGGGTAAAGTATCAAATTCTCCAACAGATCCCTGTAAAGTCATATCTGTGTTATATAACTGACCTCCGCAAGCACCAACACTGGTATTTTCAGGGTTTTCCATAAAATCGAACATTATTTTAAGAGCATTATTAACTAAGACAGTATCAGTATTTAGTAATAATACATATTTTGAATCTGTTTTTCTTATAGCAAGATTATTTGCTCTACCAAAACCAAGATTTTCCTTGCTTTCTATAAGATTTACCCGGGGAAATTCTTCTTTTATCATCTCAATAGATCCGTCTATTGAGGCATTATCCACAACCCATACATCAAAATTCAGATCCTGAGTCTTGTCAAAAACAGATTTAATACAATCTCTAGTTAAATCCTTAGTATTGTAACTTACTAATATTACGGATAAGTCCATTTTAACCTTTAAAAATTGATTAATATAAAATAATAATTGATCTTATCATACTTGAGTTGCTAAATAGGCAAATTTAGCTTCTGTATTAGATTATAAGCACAAAGTATAG
>MFRQ01000012.1 GCA_001784615.1 Candidatus Melainabacteria bacterium RIFOXYA2_FULL_32_9 | reverse complement strand
TGTTAAATCGCTCGGATACACGTCTCTTCCTCATAATTGCTTACAATTACAAGTTGACATATTTTTCTTTTTTTAACAAAACAGCTTCTTAATATTATAAATGAGTTAATACTATTTGGCTTTTTATATCTCCTTATCTTTTTTATTGGCAATTTAACGATGTTATTTTTTTTTATATAAATATGGTTAATAAAAATAAAGGAATGAACTCATGGAAATGACACCTGTTAAAGCTCAACAAATAATAATAAAACACAATGCTGGACAAAAAGTAGATCCTCAAGAGCTTGAAAAAGCAAAACAGTATATAGATGATGGGATAAAAAAAGCTTTTATTGAAAATACAAATCCTCCAGAAGAGGATTCTTTCAATAAAACTCATTAATTATTTTTAATTCATCTTGTGTTTTTCAAAATATCTATTACATATGAATTATACATTCTCTATGTAAGTTTACAGGCAGGGTCAAAGTAATTTTTAACCCTGTCTTTATTAATTGACTAAATTTCTTCTGGTTCTGGATTAGGCATAAGTTTATAATCACGTTTAGGTATTACAAAATTCTGTTCAGCTTCACCAAGTTTATAGAAGTTATAAGCTTGTTGACTAAATTCTTTTGTCCAATTTCCATATGTATAATTCGGGCTCTCAACTATTTCAGCAGATCTGTAACAATCCATTATTTTTTCTTTTTCTCGATCTATAATTCCATTTTGGAAGTTTTGTCCTTTTACTGAATCTGTAGCAATCAAATCTGCTGCTTTTTCTGCTGTGCTTACCTGATTATCATCATTTAAATCAAAAATTTTACCTATTTTTGCAGCTTCTTCATCGTCAATTTTCCCGTCTTGGTTTGGATCCAGTCTTTTGCTTAATTCTTCTTTATCCTTATCATCGATAATATCATCTTTATTTAAATCGGCATAACTTTTGTCATTCTTATAAAGAATTGATTTTAAACGTGCGAATACAACAAATACAGCATCATCAGTTTTTCCATTTTTATTTATTCCTAGAAAACCATATCCTGCATCAGCATTTGATATTGATTTGCCATTGAAACTGTCATAAGGATCAATGGACCTATTAGCATAAGCTAGACTGCTATCTTGTATAACCTTAAGACTCGATATTTCAGGAATAAATTTTTTGCCAGAGTTAAGATTAGCTCTATTTATTCCTATAAATGAATTATTTTCAGCAGCGTTTGCTCCATAACGAGCAGCATTATTATCTTTGGTAAAGTCTGCATTCTTGCCAATATTACCATAACGTCCAGAATAACCTGTAATAACTTTTGTCATTTTATCACTTCCTAAAGTTTTAATTATTTACATGTTATATAAAACAAAAGTTATTTACAAATTGCTCATTTTTAAAAAAATTTATAAGCAGGGTTAGAATAATTCTAACCCTGCTTGAATTATCGAAGTTACAATTTTTATGAGTTATACATGCTCTGTTCTAATTCATATCTATCTAAATGACTTTTTAGAAGATATCCTATTATGATTGAGCAGGTAATAATGTCTTTTTCTTCAATATTTGTTTTATATTTTACTTTAGAGATTAATTCAGCATAATTGTGTATTACATAAAGTATTTGGACATCTATTCTGTCTAACATTATGTCCATAGTGGCTGTGGGATCTTCTAAAGTTTTTAAAAACTCTTCAGCAACTTTTATTTTGTCTAGCATTAATTTTAAACCTATACTTTTCTCCTGCTTAAGTTTTTAATATACCAAGCATGAGGTTTTTTCTTAATAGACTACAGACTAATACTAGACGGGTATTTTTAAGTATCTTTTTTCTACAATTGGTGAAATATCATCTAACCATAAAAATCCCATAATTTTCTTTTCCCAGGGAGCATTTACCACTGGAAGACATTTGATTTTTAGGCATTTCATTGCTGAATATGCGCTGGAAATCTTCATTTTAGGATAGAGAACAATAGGAAAATTAGATTTTATTAGTATATCTTTTGTTTTTATATTTTTTGTAAGATCAATGTTATCTTGAAACTTTGTTTTTAGGATTTCTTTTATTTTTTCATAATCAATATTTCCTATTATAGAAAAGTCTTTCTTGATTATTGAGATTTTATCAACACTAAATCTTTCCATAGCTTTAATAGCGTTAAATAAATTATCATCTTCATAAATAAAAATGGGGGATAAACGCATATAGTTATATACTAATGTGTCATCACTATTCATTTTTGTATCCCTTTACTAATGCTTTTAATTCTGCCTGTAAATATAAAAATTAATGAGATTAATGCCTTAATGTTTTTAAAGTGGCATAAGAAGCTTACTAGCTTACTTGGTATATTATATTAATAAAGACTTATAAAAAATCTATAGCCCTGATGATCAATATGAGTATGTTGATGACTAACTGTACTAACTCTGGTTATTAATAAGGAATTAAAGAAAAAGTTCTTACTTAATTAAAAATGATGTACTGTCATCCTGAGGAGCATAGCGACGTGAGGATCTATCCAGATTTCGCTTATAGCAACAAGAATTAGCAGGATAGATTGCCACGCTCCCGTTGGTCGCTCGCAATGACAGCGGGGTATTATTGGAAAGGTCGGTGACCAATGACAGTGCGAAGCACCTCGCAATAATATTCAAAATTATTTAAGTATTAACTTGAGTTATCTACTTTTTCAATTCTAATGTAGTTTTGAAGTGCATTTTGGCTATTTGAGATAATGATTCAAAACCATATTTTTCAATGAATAATCTTGCTTGTTCTTTTACTTTTTCTGATGCACCTTTTTGAAAGTTTATTCCATATTCTTGAGACATTTTTTTCATTCTTTGCAGAAATTCATTTCTTGCAAGAATAGATGCAGCTGCAACAGCGATATCATCTTCAGCCTTATGGCGCTGTTCAAGGTTTATTGTTTTTCCATGCGTCATTAATGCGTTTTTTATTAATGATTCATTGCCAAATTTATCGGATATGGCGTTTTTACATTCTTTTTTTTCCAGAATATTTTCTATAGCTCTGGCATGCCCCCAGGCGAGAAGGTTATTCAGGTTATTAAATTTGGCATAAAGCTGGTTATATTTATTTGGGTTTATTGTTACTACGGAAAAAATACTATTTGCTTTAATTTGCCAGGCAAGTTTTTCAATACTTACATCATTTATTTTTTTGCAATCTCTTACATTTATTTCCTGAAACTTTTTGATATTTTCTTGATCAACAAGAACTCCTGCAACCACAAGTGGGCCAAAATAATCCCCTTTTCCGGATTCGTCTGTTCCTATCCAACAATCAATTTTTGGTTTTGGAATTTCTAATTTTGTTTGTACTGGGGTTTGATTTTTAGAAGAAATTGCTAAACGTTGATTAGAATTTTCTAAAAACTGTTCAACAAATTCTTCTGTATTTTTGCCCTGAGCAAGTATTTTCCCACTTTTGTATAAAGTGACAGTAATACCGTTTTTTTGAGCAGACCAAAAGGCATGATCGATTGATTTAAATATAAAACCATCTGCCGATAATTTATTTTTAAGTTCGGATTCTTTGTTGATATCGTATTTGGAGCTATAAAATTCTTTATTTGCCGTATTCACTATTTACTACCTTATACATTTATCTTCTTTTTCTTGGAAGAAATTTTTTTATATATTCCTGTTCTTCTTCTGGAGTGTCTATTTCCTGGTTAATTTTAGCTTGCAAAAGTTCTCTCAAAATCTCACCAAAAACTGGCCCGGGAGTTAAACCTTTTTCTGTCAAACTTTTTCCTGTCGTATTAATTTTAATATATTGAAGTTCATTTAAATATAAATCTATTTTTTTCTCAACCTCTTCATCTTCAACAATAATTAAAGTAATTAATATAGATTCAGAGAAATATCCTTCAAATTGTTCATAAATTTGAAACCGTGTCTGAGCTTGCTTGATCTGAGCTATATTATTCTGAATATTTTTGCTCCCTACTAAAATCTCTGTCTCTAAGCCTGATAAATACAATTTTGCAGCAGTTTGAGAAATTTCATCTTTAGAGGAATTTATAAGTAAAGTTCCTAAATAAATCAACCATATCAGATCAGGTGTATCGATAAATTTTTGATATTTTGATATGACTTTTCTGCATTTTAAGGATAAATCTCTTAAATTTTGAGGGATTTGAATGTTTTTATTTACCAAATAATATATTTTTTCTTCTACAAATCTATTTAAGCTTTCAGATTTATTGAGGTTAAAAGTCTGCTTTATCTCGGATTTTATTCTTTCTCCACCAAGGTTATCAAATAAACCACTATTAAGACAAGTATTTATGAGGTGTTTAGTTGCTTTTTCAAATTCATAATTAAATCTTATACTGAATTTTAAAGCTCTTATTATTCGTGTTGGATCATCTACAAAGCTTATCGGGTGTAAAATGCTTATTTTACCTTCTTTTAAATCATTATAACCATCTAATGGATCAACAAGCTTGCAAAAGCTTACCTGATTTAGGGATAAAGCCATTGAATTAATGGTAAAATCACGTCTTAGAATATCATCTTTTATATCACAACCTATTTGAGAAACTTGTGGAAGACTGGCCGGATGCGAGTATATTTCTTTTCTTGTACTTGCTATATCTAACTCTATATTTTTATTGTTTATTGTAAAAACTACTTTTGCTGTTTTAAAATCCTCGTGAAGTTCCTTTATCTTAAAGATATCGGGATATTGTTTTCTTAAAAAACGACTGAATTCTATAGCGCTTTCTTCAACTGTAATATCTATATCAACGCTTTTTTTGCCAATGATTATATCTCTTACCACTCCACCTATTATAAAAATAGGTAAATTTATTTTATCAGCCGCTTTTGAGCATAAATCCAGAGCTTTTTTTATTTCTTCCGGAATATTTTTTGCATATTCTTCTACTAAAAATACTTCTTTTTTTTCTGTATAAATATCTCTATTAACTATTAAGTGGCTAACTTCTTTTCTGTTTTTTCCAACAAAAACGCCTTTGTTTAAGCCTGGTTTTACGTGTTTTTTTACCTGTAATTCACTTATATTCTCAATATTTATATCTATTACATCAGCTAAAGTTGATATTAAATTAATAGGATAATTATTTATATTAAATTTTAAAACTTTATTTAAATCTTCTTTTAAAACAAAGCTTGTTATTTCTCTGTTTTCATCTAAAATACCAAGGCAAATATCTTCAGGTACAAGGATTTTTTCACATTCCTTAAGACTGAGATTATTATCTACAGATAAAACTTTTTTAATCTCATAAGCAAACATAAAATTATTATAATCCTTTAAGAAATACTTAAACTTACCCCTGTTTAATATAAAAAGAGCCAAAAGCTTGCTTAAATTTAGCCTTTTCTTGAAGTAGAAGATTAACTCTTGTACTTAATTTTTTATTTTCTTCTATTAATTTCTCTACTTGCTTGGCTAGAATTTCATTATCTCTTCTCAATTTACCAAAATCCATTGCCGGTTGGATAATATCACCATCTTTAATTTTATCAGCTATATCAGTTGTGATTTTTTGGGCAATTGATTCAGCCAAAACCATTAAAGTTTGAGAAGTTAAATCAACAGTTATACTTTCCAATTCTGTTCTTTTTAAGCTTTCTTGTGGTTGAGGAATAGTTTTTCTTACAGAAGGAGCGTTAATAGGATTACTTGTTGATGTTTTCATTTCTTTATTAATCACAGATAAAATTTCATTATCAGAACATCCCTGCTCTTTTAATATAATTCCTTGATTTAACTTTGCTATTGCAAGGTCATCAAAAAATTCAATACCATTTTCATCCTCATATAAAGGATCTATTCTCCAACTTCTCAAATATTTTTCTATCGTTTCTTCTGTGAGAGAACGATTATTTTTTTCCAGCTTTTCTTTTAAACTTTCTTTTGTATGCATAATTCCAATTTTATTCAGTTAGTTAAAAGCGTTTATATTATATTATAACCTCAGAAAAATCGGCTATTCAATAATGTGTTTTTTATGTAATGATTTCAACAAAAACAATATTCCTATATTTAATTAAAATTTGTAAATGTTTTTATAAAAATATGCAATTTTATTTCTTGAGGTTTATTTAAGATCATGTAAGTTAATAAACCAAACTAAAGGAAGGGATTTTATAATGTTAAAAAGTTCATTAAATTCCATAAATTTCGGATCAAAAATTGTTTCACAAAGTAATTTATCACAAAATAGACAATCTCATTTAAAACCTGAAACCTCTGCTGATACATTTACTTCTACTCAGAATACTATATCGACACCTACTTTTAAGGGCTTGTTGGGAATAAATAAACAAGATAAGGATGGATTGACTGTTCTTATGCAGGCTGTCACAATAGGAAATAAAGAAATAGTTGAGCAACTAATTGCAGGGGTTGATTTAAATATACAAGATAAGAATGGTTCTACTGCTCTTATGATCGCTGCCGCTAAAGGCAATAACGAAATAGTTGATCAACTAATTAAAGCAAAAGCTGATTTAAATATACAAGATAAGGGTGGCGATACCGCTCTTTTGGCCGCTGCCGCTAAAGGCAATAACAAAATAGTTGAGAAACTAATTAAAGCAAAGGCTGATTTAAATATAGAGAATAATTTTGGTGATACTGCTCTTATATGGGCTGTCTTAGGTGGCAATAACGAAACAGTTGATCAACTAATTAAAGCAAAAGCTGATTTAAATATACAAGATAAGGGTGGCTATACCGCTCTTTTGGCCGCTGCCTCTAACTACAATGATGAAATGGTTGAGCAACTAATTAAAGCAAAGGCTGATTTAAATATAGAGGATAAAAATGGACGTACCGCTCTTATGCACGCTGGAGCATGTGGCTATGACAAAATAGTTGAGCAGCTAATTGAAGCAGGGGCTGATTTAAATATACAAGATAAGGATGGCAATACTGCTCTTATTTTTGCTGGAGCACGTGGCCATAATAAAATAGTTGAGCAACTAATTAAAGCAAAGGCTGATTTAAATATACAAAGTAAGAATGGTTCTACCGCTCTTATGTTGGCTGATGAAAATGGCCAGAATGAAATAGCCGATAAATTAAGAAAAGCAGGTGCAAAATAGGATATTTTAAGCATTCAGTTTCAAATATTCAACAATAAGCCTTTTATGTAATGATCTCAACAAAAACAATATTCCTAATTTGATTAAGCTTTGTAAACGGTTTTATAAAGTGTAGCAATTATTTTTTTTAGGATTGTTTAAGTTCATGTAAGTTAACAGACCAAATTAAAAAGGAGAAAATTTATAATGTTAAATTGTTCATTAACAAATTCCGTAAACTTCGGATCAAAGATTGTTTCACAAAGTAGACAATCTCATTTAAAACCCGAAACTCCTGCCGATACATTTACTTTAACTAAGAACACTGATAAAACAAGTTTTAAGGGTTTGTACGGGGGAATAAATAAACAAGATAAAAATGGATTGACTGCTCTTATGATCGCTGCCTCTAGAGGCGATGACGAAAGAGTTGAGCAATTAATTAAAGCAAAGGCTGATTTAAATATACAAGATAATGATGGATTGACTGCTCTTATGAGCGCTGCCTCTAGAGGCGATAACGAAACAGTTGAGCAATTAATTAAAGCAAAGGCTGATTTAAATATACAAGATAATGAGGGCACGACTGCTCTTATTTGGGCTGCCTTTAAAGGCAACAGTGAAATAGTTGAGCAATTAATTAAAGCAAAGGCTGATTTAAATATACAAGATAATGAGGGCGCGACTGCTCTTATTTGGGCTGCCCTTGAAGGCAACAATAAAATAGTTGGTAAATTAATTAAAGCAGAGGCTGATTTAAATATACAAGATATTGAGGGCGATACTGCTCTTATGTGCGCTAATAATGCTCTTTTTTGGGATGATCCTTTTTGGGATGATGGTAAAGGCAGAAGCGAAATTGTTTATAAACTAAGAAAAGCAGGTGCAAAATAGGATTCTTTAAGCATTCAGGTTCAAGTATTCAATAATGTGCCTTTTATATAATGATTTAAACAAAAACAATATCACCAATTCCTTTGGATGATATTGTTTTCATTTTTAAGGTATTTAATAAAAATTATCCTATTTTAGATTTCAAAATATTGTGTTTTATTCCTTGAGCAAGATCTGTTCTGCCACTTTTTTCATAAATTTTAGCCATTGTTTCAAGGAATTTTTGACTGTCTATATTTACTTTGGCTGTATTAATATCTTTTTGAGCTATTTTACTTGTATTAAACGCATTTGTAGGTGTTTTTGACAGTGTTTTCTGAGAACTTAATGCTTTTAACAAATCCTCACTTGCTTTATTATATTTCGGCTCATTTTTAATTTTTGCTGTAGGCGTAATTTGTGAACTTAAAGGTGGTACTTGACTGTTTTTATACTCTTTAATTCCATAATTTGAAAGAGAATTGTAACCAGGTTTTTTAGAAATATTGTTAATTTTGGAAGTATCTTTAAGTCCTGAGCCAATTAAACCTTTTCTGTTATTAAGTTCTTTAAATAGATCAATTTCTCTGGTTTTTAAATCGTTTGATAAATCAATTTTGACATTCTTTTCTTTAGGCTTGAATAATTTTAAACCACCAATAATTAACATAACTAATACAGCAAGTCTTAATAACCAGTCAAAACTTGAAGTACTAAATACTTTTTTTATTAAACCACTGGCCATAGCCCCTTGCATTAAACCAAGAGAAGAATTATCCTCCACTTCTTCCATTTCTTCATTAATGCTTGTATCTATTGGTTTAAAACTATTTACAGGATGTTGTAGAATTATCTCTTCTTGTTGTGAATTCTGAACTTCCTCAGTTATTGTTGGCTCTTCTGCTACTTTTGGTTCTTCTGCGACTTTTTTATCTTCTATTGGTGCTGTATTTACATTTTCAGCTGTTGAAGCATCAGGGCCGGTAAGATTAATAGCCACTGGTTCTTCTGGCAGATTTAAACTTTCTCCTTTTGTATCCAGAGTAACTTTACTTGCAGACATATTTACACCCTGTAAAGTAACTTTTACTCTGTTATTTGAAAGAGATTGAACTATTACGTGATTAACTTTAGTTGCATTGTTATATATAGTATTAACGAATTTAGCAGGCTTTGTGTTTTTAAGATCAAGTATTATTTCATTGTCTGATATTACCTGTTTATCAATAGGAATGTCTTTATCAGTCTTTATCATTATTTGATAAGCATTTCCATGGTAAGGATTTATTTCTATTTCGGATAAAATTGCTCCATTATAAGCAGCATATGTTGGTGATAATGAGAGAAAAGTAGAAACACTAAGTGCTGCTAAACCTATTAAACAATATTTTGTTTTTTTCACTCTATTCATTCTTACCCCGTACTCCTCAAACCTACTAGATAAAGTAAAAGTCCCCCTTGAATCTATATTTAAGTTCTTAATACATGACTCCCCAAATTTACTTTACGATATTTCTAGATTATCCTTTTATTTCTCTATAATCATCGACCAAAGGATGTACAATTCAAAAATAGACCATTGGGTTTAGATCTTTAACCTTTTATCAGAGAAGGTTATTTAGAACCTATCCGAAAATCTAAGAAATAATGCTTAGAGATTACCACGGTGCCAGAAGCACAAACCCATCATTAATGATCCTTGTATATTAAACAATGATTGTGGTTTAGAGCCTATCCAGAAATTAAATTTCTTTATATCATTGGTGCTTCGCACTGTCATCACGAGGTTTCTAAAAGAAACCGTGGCGATCTTTTCAATTCTGAATAATAGCTTTAATTGTAAAATGGATGGATTGCCACAGATTCCTTCGGAATCTTCGCAATGACAATACGCATTATTGGAAGGATTGATGACTAAGAAAGTGACTGTGTAACCTCACAATTGACAGCAAAAAATTAATTGTCGGATAGTCCTTAAATTACAAACTTAAAAAAGACCTTTTTAAAAAGGTCTTTTTTAGAAAAATATTTTGGTTTAACCCCCTTTTTCTAATATCTATAACGCCAAATCAGATTGATTTTTAGAAAATAAAGATTTAACTCCTTTCTTTATACTCTCCCCTACATTTATAAATGCATCCAAAATTTCATCCTCTATAGTTGGTTTTAACTCTCTTTCCTCCATTTCTTTTCTCAATCTCTCATTCCGCTTTAATTGTCTGGTCTCATTAAATTCACCAAACATTTCTGAACTTTTTTCAAATATATTTTCAAACTTGGGAGGAAAATTATCTCCAAATATACTAGAAGTACTTTTTTTAGATACTTCTTCTTTTTTATTTATTCCATTAGCTACAGAAGTCGTACTTACAAGACCTCTGAGTAATTCCTCGTTTCTCATATAAAACCCCAAGTTTTCTTTTTAAGCATGTCTAGTTATAATAATAAAGTGTTTTTTTTATATAAAATTGCTTATTTTTTACTAAATTTAAACTTTTATCAAATAACAACCTGAGAAAAAGATATTATGAGTCAATTTGAAACTGAAAAGCCGGAGAATTTTAATTTTAGTGAAATTATCTATGATAAGTCTGATTGGATAGCCACTATAACTATTAACAGACCTCAAGTATATAACGCTTATAGTTTGGTTACTTTACAAGAAATGATTCAGGCTCTGCAAGATGCTATATGGGATGATGGCATTGCTGTAATTGTTATAACAGGAGCAGGGAATAAAGCTTTTTGCACAGGTGGAGATGTAAAAGAGTACGCTGCTGAATATATAAAAAGACCAAGAAATTTTTGGAAATGGATGGGAGTATTTACCCAGTTCCATGATCTTCTTAGAAATTCCGGAAAACCAACTATAGCAAGACTTAACGGAATGGTTGTTGGTGGTGGAAATGAGATAAATATGTCTTGTGACCTTGCTATAGCAGCAGATCATATTACTATAAAACAGGTTGGAACTAGTGTTGGGAGTGTTGCAGCTGGTGGGGCAACGCAATTTTTACCAATATTAGTAGGTGATAGAAGAGCTAGAGAAATTTTATTTTTAAACGAGCCTATTTCTGCTCAAAAAGCTCTTGAGTGGGGTTTGGTTAACTATGTTGTTCCTTATGATGAATTAGATACTAAAGTTAAAGAAATAGCTGAGAAGTTAACAAATAAATTTCCGGAATGTACAAGATATACCAAACAACAACTTAATTTTTGGAAAGATTTTGCATGGAATAACACAATAGGGCATGCCAAAGACTGGTTAAGTGTTCATTTTGGCTCTCTTGAAGTTCAAGAAGGAATGCAGGGTTTTGTAGAAAAAAGAAATCCTGATTATGTAGGACTTAGGAAAAAATCGCAGCAAGGATTATCTTCTGAAACGTTATGGGGAGCAAATATTAGTGAATGTAGAAAATGTGGGGCTAAATATCTTCCGGAAGAATTTGAATTCTGTGGAAAATGTGGAACTAAAATATGAATATAAATGAGCATATAAAACTCGAAAAGGAAGAGTTTGTAGCAAAAATTACTCTTTCAAAGCCTCCTTTAAATATTTTTGACTCTGAAGACCTCATTTATCTCCAGGAAATATTGAAAAACTTAAATAATGAAGAAAATTTAAAGCTTATTGTAATCGACTCTAATCAAAAAGTTTTCTCAGCTGGTGTAAACATATCTGATCATTCAAAAGATAAAATCCTGAGGATACTGGGAGCCTTTCATGAGGTTTTTTATACAATGTTAGATCTTAGCATTCCTACAATGAGTTTGGTTAAATCTGGTTGTTTTGGTGGAGGAAGTGAATTAGCTTTATTTTGTGACTTAATTATAGCCTCAGAAAATGCATGTTTTTCTCATCCTGAGATAAAATTAGGCTGTTATCCACCGGTTTCCTTAGTTAAACTTCCAGAATTAGTGGGCGATAAAAAAGCCTTGGAACTTATTTTGACTGGAAACAAAGTCTCAGCTTATGATGCTCTTGATTTAGGAATGGTTAATTATGTTTTTAAAGATGAAGAATTCAATCAAAAAACACAGGAATTAATAAATTCAATAATTTCAAATAGCTCCAGTGTAATAAAAACAACTCTAAAAGCTTATAAAGGAATTCATCATTCAAGTTTAAAAGAAAAACTGTCTATTTCTGAAAAAATCTATATTGAAGAGTTGATGAGCCTTGAAGACGCAGAAGAAGGAATAAAAAGTTTTCTGGAAAAGCGTCTTCCTTTATGGAAAAACAAGTAGAACTATAATATTGCTTCTGCAATCCACCTGGAGATTCTTCTAAGTATATTTACATTACCTGTTTTGATATAATTATAAGTCCCAACTTCAACGGTTACAGGGTTGCTAATAGCTGAAAGTAATACTCCCGGATTTATTGGGGTTGTTTCAACTCTTATTACATCTTTTAGAAGACCTGCTAATTGTTTTGCCTGAGCATCATCTATTCTTCCTTGGTTTTCAAGGATTTTTAATATTTCTTTTTCTCTGCCCCTTGCTGTTTCATCAAGAACAATATTGACTTTTTGTTTTATTTTATCTGATGGTGACCTTCTAACAGCTTCAAAAGTGCCGTTTATCGTTCTGACAATATCTTTTATTCTTTGCGGTATTGTTTTTAAATTTTGAACTTCTTTAGAATTTAATTCGATATATTCTTTTTGAGATGCTTTTTTTAAGTATTTTTGATATTTTTCAACAGGAAATTGTATTTTTATTTTTTTTGGCTTATCTATTATTTTCTCTGTTAGTTCTTTTACATATGATTTTAATTCATCAATATTTTCAACAAATTTTTTACCATTTTTAAGTTTACTAAATTCACCTTTAGCAATGGCAGCTATTAAAACACCTATTCCTGTTATAATTAATAGCTTTTTAGGGTTATTTATGAGATTTTTAAAAAAACCCTCAGAAGGTTTTTTATCAGTATTTGAACTGGTATTGGGATCAGAATTGTTGCTTTCTTTTTTCTTATTTATTGATTCTAGTGGATCATATTTGGAAATATTAGGAGGATTTACTACTCCTATAGAATTTTGAGCGGCTGATGTTTTATTTGTTTCTTCTTTATTAGGGATTTGGTTGTTGTTTGGAGTATCAATTTTTTTATTGGAGTTTATATTTTTAAAATTAGCAAAAGCATCAGTTTTCCCCCGGTTAATATTTGGAAAAGACTGATTATTACTTAATATTGGATTTGTGCTTGGAATATTCATTTATCTAAAATTTTCTTTCTTGTTTTTCTTTCTCTATTTAATAAATACAAACATGAAAAAAATTGCTTATTTTTTTCAATAAAAAAGAGATTTTTAAAGGAATCTCTTTTTAAGAATAAGTTTTTAAAAGCTTTATTTTTTATAATTCTTCTGGTGAAGCTATTCTTCCAAGAACTGCACTAGCTGCTGCTATAGCGGGATTAGAAAGATAGACTTCAGAATTTACATGACCCATTCTTCCAACAAAGTTTCTGTTTGTGGTAGAAATAGCTCTTTCTCCGGCAGCTAAAATTCCCATATGCCCACCTAAACAAGGGCCACAAGTAGGTGTACTAAATGCAGCACCGGCATTAATGAAAATTTCTACATAACCAAGCTTCATAGCTTCAAGATAAATCTCCTGGGTACCTGGGAGAACTATTAATCTTACATCAGGATGAATTTTTCTTCCTTTTAAAATATCTGCTGCTATTTTTAAGTCTGAAAGCCTTCCATTTGTGCAGCTTCCAATAACAGCCTGATCTATTTTAATATTTCCAACTTGAGAAATTGGTTTTGTGTTTTCTGGTAAATGTGGAAATGCTACTAGTGGCTCAATTTCTTCTACATTATATTCAATAACTCTTGAATATTCTGCATTATTATCACTTTTATAGAATTTATACGGTCTTAAAGTTCTGTTTTTTACATATTCTTCAGTAATTTTATCCGGTGGAATAATTCCATTTTTTGCACCAGCTTCAATAGCCATATTACAAATAGTAAATCTGTCATCTATTGGTAAATTCTCAATGGTTGAACCGGTAATTTCAAGAGATTTATAAAGAGCTCCGTCAACACCGATATCTCCAATTAAATGTAAAATAAGGTCTTTACCACCAACCCATTTATTTAATTTGCCGTTATATACAACTTTGATTGTTTCAGGCACTTTAAACCATGTTTCACCTGAAGCCATAGCACAAGCAAGATCAGTAGAACCAACCCCTGTTGAAAATGCTCCAATAGCACCATATGTACAAGTATGACTATCAGCACCTATTACTAAATCTCCAGATCCTACTATTCCATTATCAGGAAGTAACGTATGTTCTATACCGAGTCTTCCAATTTCAAAATAATGTTTTAAGTTTTGCTCTTTTGCAAATTCCCTTATCATCTTTGCATTTTGCGCTGATTTTATATCTTTATTAGGAGTAAAATGATCAGGAACAAAAACAACTCTTTCAGAATCAAAAACTTTATCTACACCGATTTTTTTGAATTCTTCTATAGCAACAGGCCCTGTAATATCATTTGCTAGTGTTATATCAACTTTTGCCGTGATTAAATCTCCTGGTGATACTTTATCCAGACTGGCATGATCAGCCAGGATTTTTTCTGTAATTGTCATTCCTTTAGACATTTTTGCCTCACAAACTTCTAAATTCCAGTGAAATTTTCATTCTAGAAACTAAAGTAGTACTACAACATAAACTAATAGCTTTAAACTAAGTCTGCTTGTTTCAAAGAATACAGCGTTAACTTAAGTTTGGTAATGGATATTACCTAAAATTATAATACATATTCTTATCTATTATGGTATAAAATATTAAGGCTTAATTCAAGATTATGAAAGTAAATTTAAGTTAAGGGTTGGGAAGTTGAGAATCTGCGGCAAAAAAATACTAGGATTAATGATCAGTATTTTTTTTATTACATTAATTATTCATCAAATTGATATAAAAAAATCTTTGGATTCCTTTAATAACATTAATTTAACTCTTTTTCCTTTAATAATACCAATATATTATTTAGCTTTCCTGATGAGAGCACTTAGATGGAAAGTAATTTTATCCAACGATTCCTCTTTAAAAATAAGATCTCTTATTAGTTCTATATTTATAGGATTTACCGCAAACAGCTTTTTGCCTGCTCGAATGGGCGAATTTTATAGAGCTCATTTATTTGGAAAAAAAGAAAATATTAAACGTGCTAAAGTCTTTGCATCTATAGTTATTGAGAGGGTTTTTGACGGTTCTGTCTTGTTTTTTATACTTTTATCTTTAATATTTTTCTTATATTCAAAACCCTGGTTGTTTAAATTGGCTTTTGCCGTAGGAATTATTTTTATTGGAAGTTTTTGCTTTCTTTTGATCTTTTCAAAACTTAGAAAATCAAGTTTATTTAGGGAAAATTTTATATTAATTTCTCTAAAAACTCTATTTAATAACATTTTAAATAAATTTCCTGAAAATATTCAAAAAGGTATTTTTTATACAATTAATAAAGTTGATTATCTCCTAAGTTCTTTTTTAGATGGTTTAGACATTTTTCATTATCCAGGCTTATTAATTAAAGCTGTTTTACTGACTTTTTTAATATGGTTATGTGAAGGAACTGTGGTTTTTATCATAATTAAGGGATTTGGTATTAATATTAATTTTTTATCAGCTGTTTTTGTATTATGTGTAACTGCATTTAGCACCATGATTCCTGCTGGCCCGGCTTCTATTGGTCCTTATCAATGGGGTTATATTTTAGCTTTAGGTGTATTTGGTATAACAAAAGAGCTTGCTTTTGCTGTTTCGATTGTAAATCAATTTATAGCTGTTTCTTTAGTTTCTTCAGGTGGTTTTTTCTTCATATGGAGAGATCATATAAACTTTAAAGAAATTGAAAACAATATAAAAATTGAAGAAGAGCCAGAAAAAGTTTTTTAGATAAAAATATTTATAACTAGTAAAAATTAGTCTGTTGTCAGCTACATAACTAGATATTTTTTGCTATTCTTCTAAGAATAAATGAATTTCAGGGGAGTTATTTAGTTATGACTGTATATTACAGTGAAAGAACTCTTAGAGATGAGATTATTACATACTTAAAAAAAGATTTTCCAAGAGGAGAGATAAGTTCTAATTATTTTGAGATAACTAGAGCCAGTAATATTGATTATCATTTATTATTAAAATATTTTGATTGTGTTGTAGCTAAAGAGCATAATCTTTATAAAACTGCTATTGTTTTACCAACAGATCTAGAAGACAGAATTCCTTTCTGGTTTGTCCAGAGTAATGGTGAAATTTGGGTTGATCCTAATTCAGGTCCTAAAGGAAAAAATATTTATAGAGAAAGTTTGTTTGTACTTAGATTTAGTCTATACGTTGATGAAGAAGACATTCACAAATTTTCTGAAACCAGAAATATTTCTACAGAAAAAGCTTTGATTGGTGAATTTACCGAGATAAGACATGCCCTAATAGAGGGAAATGAAGAACCTATTGATATATTTAAAGGAATTTATGGTCATAAAGGGGTTAACCTCCCTACAAAAACTCAAACAGCTAAATATTTAGCTTCTATATTAACTGTTCCACATTAAAATAGTATAGAAAAGAGTAAAATGGTTTTTTACTCTTTTCTATTTTATTAATAATTTACACTGCTTGCCTAGAATAATATTTAATGATTGGTAATAGATTTCTAATATTTGCGGTATTTATAAAATTTAAAAATCGTCCAAGCTGTCATTACGAGGAGGCAGCTTTGCTGCACTATTAAAGTCTACAATCATAGTTTATTATCAAGATTGATGATTTTAGAAAAGTGACTGTGTCACCGTGGTAATCTTCTAATATTCACCAGATAGATTACCACACCTGCGTTGCAGGCTCGCAATGACATACTTTAATTATTAAGAAGCAGCAAATAATCGAGCAATAAAAAATGCGTCAGAAAACCTGATTCAAATGCTTATAAAAGGCAAATAATTCAAAAATTGGTAATATCCATTACCTAACTTAAGTTAACGTTTGAAGTGCCGAAGTAAATAACAAGGTATTATTGGAATGATTGATGACTTAAAAATGTGACTGTGTCACTGAAACAAGCAGCTTTAATTTAAAGCTATCAGTTTACGTTGTAGTAATACTTAAAAATTTTGATTATTAAACACGGGTTAAAACTTTTACTGAACCTTTTCCGGTAAGGGTTATTGTTTCATTTACAGTAACACCATGTTTGTTTGTCTCGAATGTTACTTGTACTTCTTTTTGAGTTTCGTTATCAGAATTTTCTATATTCTTTTCAATTATATTTTTAATTATCACGTTATCCAAGGACTTAGCCTCCTATTTTTAAAAGCATATAGATGAATTTTGAGCTAATATTTATAATATAACCTATTTTTTTAAATTTTCAAGCGTAAGAGAGAAGATCTCTGAGTTTCTTAAAAAAATATTCTCCTATTTCTTTGTTTTTTTAGAGGCTGTTTGAAAAGTCTATTATTTAGCTAATTGTCTAAGCATCAAATGTAACAT
>MFRQ01000011.1:27608-30369 GCA_001784615.1 Candidatus Melainabacteria bacterium RIFOXYA2_FULL_32_9 | reverse complement strand
TATGAATATATTTGCTCATTATTTTATTTTATAACAAAACGCAGCAGAGCTGCGGGGAATTTACCCTAAGAGATTAAAATCTGCCTACAAAAGCAGATGGGAAGTGGAAGTCTTCCATAGAGAGTCGAAACAAAAGCTGGGATTGGAAAATTTCCAAGTTGAGGAATGGCAAAAGCTGGTTAATCACGTCGGATTTGTTTGCCTCGCTTATTCATTATTAACAATACTTAGACAAAAGTTCGGTGGCTCTGTTGGAGACATCAAGTTTAATTTACAGGATGAAGTCTATGGAATATCAAGCTCCGCTGATACTTTCGAGCAAAAATTAGCTTCCTAAACTTCTAGAAATTTCTTACTTCATTCAGAATGATTATATAGGATAAATCCCGGATTAAGCTTGGGATTACAGGATTATATTTTGTTTTGGGAACATAGTTATTAACGATCTTCATTTCATTCAAAATGACCACGTACATTAGTTAGATGTTGGAATAAGTGCGGCATGATAATGTAATGATTGATGAAGCAGATAGGTTAATCCTACCAATGAAATAAGCCTAAAATGACAGATTTTTAGTGATATAAGATTGATTCATATAATTTTTGTATATAAATCAGCCCATTCAGGGTTAAAATCATTAATAATATTTATTTTCCATTGTCTTTGCCATTTTTTTAGCTGTTTTTCTCGATGTAAAGCAGGTTCTATATCTTCAAAAATTTCGTAATAAACTAACTTGTTCAAATTGTATTTCTTTGAAAAGCCCTCTATTAATTTATTTTTATGTTCATAAATTCTTCGTTTTAAATCATTTGTGACACCTGTATACAAAACAGAATTATTAAAATTAGTTATTATATAAACATAATATTGCTTATTCACGCCCATTAACCTATTTTATATTATCTTATACTGTCATGCCGGACTTGTTCCGGCATCTATAATATTTAGTATTGTGAATCATAGAAAAATAAAAGAGTCTTAGCACAAAATGACAAAGCTACGATTTATTTATCAAATTTGAGCAATTCATAAGGCTCAACATCAAGAGCTTTAGCTATTCTTTTTATCTTTGATAAAGTTATATCATTTTGAGCAGTTTCTATCATGCTGATTGTGGAGCGTGAGACTTTTGCATCACAGGCTAATTCTTCCTGCGATAAACCTTTTTCTTTTCGTAAAGTTTGAATTTTATTTCCAACTTTTTTTAAAAATATCTTGTCCATACACAAATTGTCAGTTATACTGGCAATAGTTACAACCAGTCACACTGTCAAAAATAGAGAATAAACGTTATGGATAAAGAAAAACAAGAGGAACTTTTATACAGATTATTAGACATGAAACACTGCCTTGAAATTGCGGAGAGATATATTAAATCTGCTCGGGAAACTTTTGATGAAATTCAGGAATTTAGACATTTATTGAAAAATATAAAATAAAAGAGATTCTTCACTTCATTCAGAATTGACAGAAGAACGATGATTAGATCCCGGGTCAAGCCAGGGATGACAGTTCTACTTTTTATGATTTGAGATTCTTCGCTTCGCTCAGAATGACAGGATTAAGATTGATGATGGTAGATAAGTAGTCAAATTATTGGTATAGAATCTATGTTTAAGTCAAATACCCAGCCTCCTTTTTGGACTAAAAGCTCATTCTACAAACTAATAAAAGAATAGCTGAACTCGTACAATCGAAGGGAAGGCTTTTAAATACCACATAAACAAGCCTATAGTTTTCGTCAAACTGGACTACTCTGTATAATTTGTTATACACTGCATTTATTATGAGAGTTGCTATTATTTCTTTTCAAACTAATTCAGATATTATTGGTGCAAAATACATACATTCCTATATTCTGGAAAATAATTATGAAAGTTATTTAATACTACAGCCAGATGCGGATTCCAGCACAGATATCGGGATTTTGAATTTTATTCAGGAAAATAACATAGATATAGTTGGCATTAGCTTGATGTCTCATGAGTTTTTTCGGGTTTCTCAATTTGCTGAAAAATTTAAATCAAAATTTAGCAATGTTCTTTTGGTATTTGGTGGAATTCATGCAACTATTGCGCCTGAAGACTGTTTATCAATAGGAGATATTGTAATCAGAGGAGAAGGGGAAAATACTTTTCTGGAGCTGATCCGATGTATAGAGCAGGGTAAAGACTATAGCAACCTTGCAGGTATTTGTATCAAAAAAGATGATCAACTTTTATCATTTCCTGGAATTATTGAAGAAAATATCGATAAATTTCCTTTTCCAAGACTTCTTCCCAAAAATATGTTTGTTGTTCATCAGGGAAAAGTTTCACTATTTGATAATAGGCTGTTAAGGATCTATTCAAGATACAGCGGAATATTTCCCAGTATAATTTCAACGAGAGGATGTCCTTATTCCTGCTCTTACTGCTGTAATTCTGTGTATAAAAATCTGTATAAAAATTATAAACTCAGAAAACGCTCAGTAGAATCAGTAATTTCAGAATGTCTCGAAGAAATAAAACAGCATTCAAACATTTTTTTCTTAAATTTTCAAGATGACTGCTTTCTTATTCAGGATAATGAATGGATTAAAGAGTTTTCAGCTCAGTATAAAACTAAAATCGGACTTCCATTTGCAATAAAAACCACACCAAAGCATATCACCAGAGAAAAAATAACTATGCTTAAAGAAGCGGGACTTGTTTGGGCTTTTATGGGACTTCAAACAGGAAGTGAAAGGATTAATAAAGAAATTTATAATAGAAATCT
>MFRQ01000011.1:11657-27579 GCA_001784615.1 Candidatus Melainabacteria bacterium RIFOXYA2_FULL_32_9 | reverse complement strand
ATATAATAAAAAATGCTGATTTATGTACTTTATATGATATTATTTTGGATAATCCTTATGAGACAGAAGAAGACCTGCTGGAAACGTTAAAAATTATATTGAAAATTCGCAAACCATTTTTGTTTCAATTATTTTCATTATGTTTTTATAAAGGGACCGAGTTAAACAAGAAAGCTACTAAAGATAATTTATCTTTTGAAGATCCCAGATTCAAGAGTTATATAAAAATTTCCCCTTCCATATTAAATCAATTAATTAGCCTGGTGCCTACTTATCCCAATTGGATAATCAAATATTTAATAAATCATAGAAAAAACAGGTTTGCTAAATTAATTATCAAATTATTCTGTCTTATTAATATGACAATATTTGAACCAATAGCAATGCTTAAATTAATACATCGATCCTGTAATTCAGATATATTTAAAACTATCGGGGTATTAAGGTATTTTGCAAAAACAGCTTTTGTAAAGCTCTTTCGCCAGGTAGGTTAATATAAAAATCAGAGATAAAAATGTTTTTACTTGGTTTAAAGTAACAAAGTACATTGGATAGATGCCGGAACAAGTCCGGACAATATATTATTTTGATGGGTCTTCGGCTTATCCTGGTTCGCTGGCTGCAAGACAACCAAATTTAAGGTGATCAGGTGAGTAATCTTATCAATAACATATAACCTGGCTCGATTAGTTCACCCAATCAGTAATAACTTACACATTAAATTTAGCATTAATACTCGAATTGTTATTTATCTACAAATAATAACAATTCGAGTATTAATATTAAGAAATATTACAAGGAATTTTCAATTTTCCAATAAAGAAAAAGCAGGTTTTCTTTGTATTACAGAAATTCTCAATTATTAAAAAAATAACTTTTATAAAAAAACAGCCAACCGGAATAATTGTAAACCTGATTTAAATATGTGATAAATTTTACGATTTAAAACAAACATTATAAAGATTATTTATAAATTACGACATGGGACTACTCCAAAATACTAGGTTGGGGAATATAAATAAACCACATTTAAGTATAAATTACCTTTAAATAATTAAATTTTTTCATTTGCAAGAATATGGAGGTGAGTTGAGGAAAACAGAAGAGTTTCGACTAAGACTTTCAAGTAAAACTGAGTAAAAATAATAGATCAATCTTTTATAGATACTTGTTATATAGAATTTAGAGTAACAGGAGTTGATATTATGGTAGCAAAAAGAATAACACCTTTGTTGCTTGCAGCTAGTGTTGCAGTTTGTGGTTTTTCAGGAGGACTTATTAACAATCAGGCAGCTTACGCTATTACAAGCGTAGACGAATTAACAGATGTTAGTTCAAACGTTTGGGCTTACGAAGCGTTAAAAGACCTGGTTGAAAAGTACAACGTAATTGAAGGATACCCAGACAAAACATTCCGTGGTGCAAGAACAGCCAGCCGATATGAATTGGCTGCGGCATTAAGTGCAACAGTTAAAGCTATAGGACAAGATATAGCACGATTAGGAGCAGAAAAAGCAAGTAAAGAAGATTTAGCAACTGTAGCAAGACTACAACAAGAATTTGCAACTGAATTACAAGCTCTCAGAGCAAGGACAGAAGCTCTTGAAGCAAGAGCAACAAAAATTGAAGCTAAAAATGATGAACAGGACAATAGACTTGCGGTTTTAGAAAAGTTAAATGTTTATGGGGACGTCAGCTTCGGTGGTTATGCAGACATAGCTGGTAACCCGGGCGATGAATTTTCAGATGCTATTTCAGCTATTGGCCGTACAAGATTAAACGTTGATTATGTAGCTGTTGAAGATAAAGGCGGAGCTATAGTAGGTCCCGGTACTATCCATTCTCGTTTAGTAGCTGCATTTGGACGTGTATCCCCATTAGAAGCAGGTACATCAGCAGCTACAAACAGATATTCCGGAGCAAGTGCTATTGCTGCTGATGCAAGTTTCTATAATGAAGGTATCAGATCAAGTGATTTTATCAGTCTTACAACAGGTACGGCTATTAACAGTCCCACTCCTGTAGGTATTGCAACTGTCGCAGGTGGAAATACCAGAGCCAACGCTTATCTTGATTCAGCATACTATTCACAAGTATTAAGAGCTCAAATTCCTGGTTTACCAGAAGATCAGGCATGGAGAACATCCTTTACCACATACGTTGGTTTGATTCCATGGAGAGATATTTTCTATAAGAGCCCATATCAAGGTAATGAAAACCAGCAATTCCAAAACACTGCTTTAAGAAATAATCCGGCCATTCTTACTGATTTTATCGTACCAAGAATTGCTGTTGAAATGGATCAAGGACTAGGTCGATGGGCTAATTTTGCCGTTAGAGCAGATGCATCTGCTCTGGATGTAAGCAAAATGATGAACGGTATTGGATTTACCGCTGAAGGAGATTTAGGCTATAATCTTGGCTTCTTGAATGAAATGTTAGGAACCCAAAGCATGTTTAACCTTGCCGGTAATGTATTTGGAGGTTATTATTTAGTTGATTCCAATAATGGCGGCACGAATAACCTGCTTAACGTAACCACTGTAGCACCAACAGTATCAATTAACGGCGCAATTGGTGATATTGCTCACGGTTTTTATGCCGGTATAAATCAGGAAATTTACAAAGGCATAGGTGCATTTGGAAGCTTTGCTCTAAATAATCTTGGAACAAACGCAGCACTCTTAAATGCTCTTCAAAACGGTACCGGAACAAATATTGTTTATAATAACAGTACTCTTCTTGGTGCATCATTAATATACGGTATCAGACAAGCAATTACAGCTGGTGTTGAAATTCCTGTAAGAGCATTACCAGATATGATTACATTTGGTAAACGCCAGAGAGATGCTTTAGGTTTCGGTTGGGCCAGAATCTATCCTAACGATGCAGCAGGATCTCCAGCTAACATAGTTTCAGCTATTACTGGATCCGACGCAACCGAACCTGAAAACGTTATTGAAGGATATTACAGATTACAAATTAATGATAATTTCGCCCTCATCCCAAGTACTCAGTTAGTATTCTCAAGATTAGGTGATGAAGACAACGAAGTAGAAATTATTATTGGTTTAAGGTCTAGTTTCACATTCTAGAAATGTCTTAAACAAAAACCAAAGAGGCATGGTCAAAAGACCATGCCTCTTAATTTAATAAAGCTTTTCTATAGCTGAATAAATAATATCTCTATCTATATCACTAAATATCCCAACATTAGCAGTACTTGCCGGTAATACAAATCTGATTTTTTTTGATAAAACCTTTTTATCAACGAGCATTGCTGCCATTAAATCATCCTGCTTAAAATCCTGGGAAATTTTATAATCCAGACCGTATAAATTAATTAAATTTAATGATGAATTCAAGTAATCTTCTGCTATTAGACCTTTTTCTTTAGCAATATAAAAAGCCCCTTTCATGCCAATAGCAACACCCTGCCCATGAGTAAAATTATTATAATTTGCACATTTCTCAACGGCATGCCCGATTGTATGACCAAAATTTAATATAGCTCTTAATCCTGCTTCTTTTTCATCTTGATTAACAACAGCTGCTTTAAGCTGGCAGCAATATTTTATTAAATTCTGGATAGTTGTAGGATTTAGAGCAAAAATATCATCTTTTTTTGCTTCTAAATACTTGAGTAAACCTAATTTTTCTTCTTTTAAATTACAGCTCTCTTCAATAAAACCATATTTTAAGACTTCCGCAAGACCAACTTTTAATTCTTCTACAGGTAAGGTTTTAAGAGTTTCAATATCGGTAAAAACTAATTTAGGTTGATAAAAAGCTCCTATTAAATTTTTACCGAGTTTATGATTTACAGCAACTTTGCCACCAACTGATGAATCAACCTGCGCTAATAATGTAGTTGGTACCTGTATAAAATCTATTCCCCTTAAGTAAGTGGCAGCAGCAAATCCGGTAATATCCCCGACAACTCCACCACCTAAAGCTAGTATTGCATCTTTTCGTTCTAATTTATACTCAATAGCCTTTGTCCAGATTAATTCCAGTGATTTTATGTCTTTATATTTCTCACCATCATTAAGAATAAGAAATTCTGTTTCTAAATTTTCTTTTTCAAGAGAGCTTTTTACTTTTTCACCAAATAGAGGATATATGGTTTCATTAGTTATTATCAGAATTTTATTTGCTTTTGAGTAAGTTTTTACATATTCTCCAAGATGATCAAGAATATTTTTCCCAATTATAATGGGATAATTTCTTGATTCTTGAACCGGAATCTCTACTTTTACAATTTCATTATTCATATTTTTTATATTTTTCCACAATTTCATTAACTATTTCATCAATTTGTTTATTTTCTGTGCTAATTATGAAATTTGCCTGAGTATAAAATTTTTCTCTTTTTTCCAATAATTTTTCAAGAGTATTCAATGGGTCATTATTTTTCAAAAGAGGTCTGTTATTTTCATTTTTTATTCTCTCAAAAAGCTCTTTTGCAGATGCTTTTAGATAAAATAATATTCCTGTTTCCTTTAAATTTTTAAGATTATCCTGATTTTCTACAGATCCACCGCCTGTTGAAATGATTTGATCTGAATCTAAGCTAAGCTTCTTGATAATTTTTGATTCTAACTCTCTAAAATGAGTTTCTCCATATAATTGAAATATTTCATTAATAGTCATTTGAGCTTCTTTTTCTATTAACACATCAGTATCAATAAAATTTTTACCCAGTTTTTGAGCAATTAAGTTGCCAACTGTGGTTTTTCCCGATCCCATTAGTCCTATTAATACAATATTTCTAGCCATATTTTCTATAATAGTGCTCCAATAAAGCCTATAATCGTTAGCTTAAGTTAGGTGATAATATCACCTTATCTGTTTTGATATACATTACAGTAATTTTCGTAATTTGATTTTATTTCAGCAAAGCTATCCCCTCCAAATTTTTCAACGAAAGCTTTTACTAAAACTATACTTAACATTGCTTCTCCCACTACTCCAGCAGCTGGAACAGCACATACATCAGATCTTTCATAGTGAGCAATATGTTCTTTTCCATTTTCAAGGTTTATAGATTTAAGAGGTTTTTTAAGAGTAGGAATTGGTTTCATAGCAGCTCTTACAATTATAGGACTACCATTACTTACTCCACCTTCAATTCCACCGGAATTATTTGTTTTTCTCTGATACTCTTTAGAATCTGCTTCTTTTGGATAAATTTCATCGTGTAACTTTGAGCCTAGAACCTGAGCTGAAGATTTACCAAGACCGATATTAACAGATTTTATAGCAGGTATACTCATTATTGCCTGTGCAATTAAGCCATCTAACTTCCTATCCCAGTGAACAAAACTTCCAAGTCCAACAGGGACATTAAGAGCAACAACCTCAAATATTCCACCCAAACTGTCACCAGATTCTTTTGCTTCATCTATCACTTTTCTCATAGCAGCAGAAGCTGCATAATTAGCACATTTTACTTCTGACTTCTCTGCAAATTCTTTAATTATATTGTAATTATCAGGAAAAGATTCTACATTTACTGCTGCTGAGCCAATTCTTAGAACGTGACTAAAAATCTCAATATTGAAATTCTTTAAAATTATAGAAGCAACAGCTCCAACAGCCACTCTTATAGCAGTTTCCCTTGCACTTGATCTTTCAAGAACATTTCTGACATCTTCGTGATTATATTTTAAAGCACCAGGAAGATCGGCATGCCCTGGCCTTACATGGGTAATCTTTTTCTGTTGAATTAAATCAACATTTGCAGAAGTCAATTCAACTGGTTGTGTAGCCATCGGCACTTGCCAGTTTTCCCAGTCTTTATTTTCAATAACAAGGCATATTGGTGCACCTGTGGTAATTCCATGCCGTACTCCAGAATTTATAATAACTGCATCCTGTTCGATTTTCATGCGGCCGCCACGGCCATACCCCTGCTGTCTTCTAAATAATTCTTTATTTATATCTTCTACTTTTAACTCAATTCCAGCAGGAACACCTTCTATAATTGCTGTAAGACATTTACCATGGGACTCACCAGATGTTAAAAATCTAAAAGTCATATTCTCATTTTATCCGTCTGTTTTAATGTAGCCATTATTATTATATATTAAAAGGAATTTTTTTAATATGAAACGAATCCCAGTTTAATACTATCAAGTTAATTTATACCATATTGCAATTAACTAATTACTTTATTGGAGGAGTCTTAAGAGCGTCCAACATCTCGAACAGCAACGAAGATAAAATAATCAGTTGAGGACGTAATAAAAGAGGACTGATCGTCCTCTTTTATTATTTTGCTTATACCTATTTGTATTCAATCAGGTATTTTTATTCCAGCACTGATGCGCCAACAAATTGACATGGCTCATAGGTGCTTCCACAAAAATACCTGATTAATTCTTTTTTGACTGCAACTTGATATAAGAATTTTTTGTCGCACCCTTAATATATTAATTCTTAACTCACAATTTCAAACTGATACTGGTTTTTCCAAACATCAATACCACCTTCCAGCTCCATAACAGGATAACCCTTTTCTGCAAGAATCACTGCTGCCTTTGCAGCAAGGTGGCATTGCTGGGTATAACAATAAACTACATTAATTTTATCTTTTGATATTTTATTTAAATTATTTTCTAAGTCTTTTTTAGGGATCGAGATAGCCATTGGAATATGACCTTTATCGTAATCTTCCTTCTTTCTAACATCAATGATTTGGACTGTAGGATCTTCTAACATTCCTTTTAATTCAACTGGACCTACTGTAAATGCCAATTTATCTTCAAAATATAATCTGGCTCTTTCTGTTTGCTTAGTTATATCAATAAATCCATTATTACCCATATTAAAACTCCTTTTATCAATCTTGTTTAACATAAAATGGTGGGTTTTCAGGATCAGCACCCCAGGCAATCAATGAATTATACTCTATAGAACTATGCTCATTCGTTGGTCTTGGTTTACCATGTTTTTCCCATGCCTTCCAATGTCTTGAAACATAGCTTTTCCAATGTTTCATCCAGTACATAATATCTTCTGTGGTTAAATTATTATCAATTGGCATAGCCCAAGCTGAAAGATTATCTGGCAATTTTTTATTGTTATATTGTATTTGCCAAGCCCAATAAAACTTCCACCAATCTTGCCATTTTCTACCTGATGTTTTACCTGGTTCATTTTTTAGATGATCTCTATCTGAATCCTCTCCAGGCCAAATAGGATTATCTGGATTTCCACCTATAAACTTAACAAATTCATCCCAATCAAGAGGTTCAAACCAATGATATTTATGTTTTTCTTCATTCCATTCCTCTTTTTTGATCCATTCCAGGTTTTTCATAACTTTTCCTACCTTATTTTCCCTTCCAACATTTATGAAAAGATAAAATAAAGTTTTTATAAATTAATCCCCCAAGAAGAATAATTAAAATATAAAAGTCTTGAGAAACTAACCAAATGTAAAAGCAAACACCTCAACACCAGCATCAAAGAAAATGACTTCACAGGTATGAACTTCGTAATAACTATGAGTATTTATTAAGTTATACAATTTATACTCCTGAATATTGAGATAACCATTTTCGTCAATATCATCGCCCTTATTACCAATCTGGAGTTTTTCTCCATCAACAAGAACTCTGGCTCTAATTGGATTTTTCGACCCCATAACAAGATTTATTTTATTAGCAGAATATCTATAAACTATTTTACCTTCTGGCTTTTCCAGTGTTGATTTATCGATTTCTATTTTCCATAATCCTTCAAAATACACTCTATTTTTTTTAATTTCTTGAGGAACCGAATAATATTGAGAAGCATCGTATTTTAATTCTTCAGAACTTGCAAAGCCAACCATTCTGCCATAACCAAGATAAGTCTCAGGAGATCCTATTTTTGTAAAATCTATAGGAACTTTAAGAGGGATTATTGGCTCTTCGATTTTCTCTCCCTTCTCTTCAAGCAATTTTCTTATCATTTCTTCTGTTTTTTCATACCCACCTTCACTAAAATGAGTATATCTGAGCTTTCCTATAGCGTCATGCAGATAATGGGCCGGCCAATAATGATTATTATATACCGTCCACAATCTATGATTATTATCCAGTACTACAGGATAAGGAATTTCATATCGCTTAATAGCATTTTCAACGTTTAATGAATCCTTTTCAAAGCCAAATTCAGGAGCATGAATTCCAATGATCTCAAAACCATATTTATGATAACTGTTATACCAGTATTTTAAAAAAGGAATCATCCTTATACAGTTGATACAAGAATATGTCCAAAAATCCACAAGAACGACTTTTCCTATCAGATCAGTAGTTTTTAATGGCTTATCTACGTTAAACCAGCTTAGACCCGGTGGAAATTCATGCATAATAAAATACCTTTATTAACAGGTTATACACAGTCTTTATGAATTATTTCAGAATAAAGAATTAATGTGAATTACCAGGATCGGGTAAGTTAAGGACGTAATAAAAAATTTAAGGAATTTTATCTTCTTTTTTATTTTGGTTAAAGCCTCTTCCGGAGTACGAATTAACATAAAATATAAAAATGTAAGTATTGGACATAATTGTATAAATAGTCTGCTTATAGAGCTCTGTATATGCCAATTGATATCATAAGGTGTAATTATATAGATAAAGAAATATCCCATTAACATTAAAAACAATGTAATAGATGTTGTAATAATGCTCAATTTATTCTCGGTATTTATTTCTATACCCATTAATAACGGATAAATCAATAATAAGACTGGGGCAATAAAACCACCCATAAAACATAAACTCTCAATAAAAGCATTTAATGTAATAGAATATCTGGAAAAATCTGTTAATTTAACTATGATTTGATCTAATTTCTGATATAAAAATATATCATTTGGCGGTGCAAGCTGGGTTTTAAAATAAATAATTATCAATAATATAGGAAGAAAGCCTATCGTAAACCAGGATAATTGTTTTAAACAAGTTTTCCATCCTTTTGCAAGAAAAACTGTAATAAAACGAGCTATAAATATTGAAAACAAAAATAATAAACCTTCATTTTTTGTCCAAGCCGCTAATCCAGCCATCATGCCAGCTAAAATCAGTAAATTATAATTATTGTTGTCTAATTTATCTTGAAAACTAAATAAAATTATTGTTGCTAAAATAAAAAACCCCAAAGGAACATCTGCACATTGAGAAGATCCAAATCCAATGAACATAGGAAGACTCAATAAAAACCATGCCGCTAACCCTCCTTGCACTTTACTTTTAGAAATAGAAATAAAGGAGAATAATAATCCAACTATTGCAAATGTAAAGAAGAAAGATATAAGGATTTGCACCATTACTGCTTCATGACCTATATAATTCCAGCATCTGGCAATAATACCGGGAAGAAGCAAGGGATAATCAGGATGAAACCAAACTATATTATTAGTAAGACAATCTATCCAATGTTCTCCTCCTCTAAATAAAAACCTCGCATGAACATTCCAGATAGCAAAAGCATCTCTTTCTCCATGAGGGAATTTTATTGAGAACTGTATAAACAGAATCATTGCCATAAAAAATATCATCAAAAAACCAACAGAAAAAATTTTCTGCAAAAAAGATTCACTTTCTGCTTTTGGATTATAGATTGATAATTCTTCTAATTCCCTGTAATAATCCTGTTTTTTCAATTTATATCTTAACAAAATTAAAGCTACAATCACAAAAATTTCTACTAATATAAATTTTCCAAAATCCAGATTAAATAATCTCCAAATAAAAAATAAGCAGGAAGAAACCCCAAATCCTAGACCTATAGCAAGAGAAAATTTCAGTAAAAAATTAGAAATTATGCTTTTTTGCTCTGGCCATAAAAGCATAATTATAAGAAATCCAATTAATATAGCTACAAAAACAGCTAATATAGATGAAAGCATTATTTATCTTCTCTTTCAAACAGTATTATCCCATCACCAAAATCCTTGATAAGCACTAAATTATATTTTTTGTATGACTCTGGATTAATTGGAGCATAAAAATTGCCTATAATATATTTATAGTTTATAGAATTGACCACAACCAATGGCGAAAGCATATATTGTGCTACAAAAAACCTTGCATCTCTATCAAAAGCTCTTATTTTATCATCAGTAATATAACCAACAGAACCATAAGGCGGTAATTCTTTTCTTACAGTTTTAAATTGCTGCTCATACTTAATAAACTGTTTTCTATCAGGATAATTAGGATAAACTTTTATCTTTTGATTAAAAAAATCCAGATTAATCACCAAAAGCTGAATATTAGATAAAAAAACAGCTAATATTATTATCGTTAATCCTAATTTTATTCGTGTATTATAACTAAGTATCATACCCACTTCATAAACAATCTTTAATTATAATCTTTTAAAAAGCTCTGACACGTCAGAGCTTTTTAAGTCTTATTCAGCGTCAAGAAAACTAACTACTTTTCTCAAACTGGTATCAAATTCACCCATTTGTTTTTCTAAAACTGCAATTTTCTTGAGAAGTAAACCCGTTCCTTTACCGCTCTCATTTGCCATGGTAACTTGACCTGCTATAAATTCAAGCATTTGCTTCATTTCTTGATCATTATTTATAGCTAATCTGGTTTCAATATTATTAAGCTTTTCTTCTACATTTTCAAAGTTAGTTTCAAGATCACTAAATTTATTGCTAATTTTCTTGAGTTCTACATTAATATTTTCTTTAATCTGATTTAAATTGGATTCTAAATTGGATTCTATCTCTTCAATAGGATAAGCTGCTGTTTGTGAAGAATTTAATTTTTCAGAGATAGAATTGCTTAATACTTGAATATCCTGCTTAATTTTATCTTCAAAACTTGTAATTGATTGGGTTATATTAAATAATTCCTGAGAAACACCGGAAATATTTGTATTAATATTGTCAAAATCGTATTCTTGCCTTTTTTTAATAACATTTAGAGAAGATTTTATGTCATCTTTAGTCTCAGCAAGATTATTCTCTATTCTGGTAGAAACATCTTCATGATTTACAGAGTTTTTAGTAATATACTCTTTTATTGCTATTAATTCAGCCAGAATCTTATTAACTTCATCATTTTCCTTAATTTCTCTGACATTATCGTTAGTTTCAGTAAATAACGCTTCTGCATTATCAACCCATCCTGCAATCTGCACCAGGGCTTCTTTAACCACTTCAGTATTTGATAAAGTTTCTAAGGAAGAATTGTTTAACTTGTAAACATCTAAAGCTACATCATTTAATTTTTTGACAACTGAATCTGCAGAATCAGTTATAGAAAAATGGAGATTGGATAAACTATTTTGAACACTTTCCTGATTGGTAAGATTATCCTGTAAAACTCTTTCCTGTTTATCTTTAAATTCAATAATATCTGATCTTAAGAAGTTAAAATCAGCTTCAATCATTGAACTTAACTTATCAGTAAGCTCATTATTACCTTCATTAATATTATTTAGTATTTTTCTAGACTCATTATTTAGACTAAAAGCAATATTATCAAGTTTTTCTTCTAATCTATTGTCTATTTCAGATAAACTGCTGTCAATATCAGTTGTTTTCTTCAAAATATTAGTAATTACTATGTTTGTATCTTCAGATAAATCGAAAAAGCGCTTCACTGTGTTTTGAAATTTATCAATAGAGTCTTCTGTAACTAAGACCTGATCATTTAATTTATCGAGGGTTAGCCTGGCACTAGTCCAAATATCATTAAAACGCTCAGCAATTATTGCTAATTCATCTTTATGCTCATCATCATTATTTTTTCTGAAAGCAAAATATTCCTTCAGATCAAGGATTTTTTCATTAAGATCAATTAATTCTTCATTTATAGGCTTAATTAAACTTGATATTGATATATTTAATTTATCCTGAAATATATAAAAATCATCCTGGACCTTAGTTAATTTAGGTTCAAAATTATTTTTGGTAAGATACTCTAATTCATTAATTTTTGACTGAATTAGTTCTAGATTATCAATAAGAGGCCTTGTATCATCTTTAAGAAATAAATCATTTACTAAATTCTTTATTTCTTCTACATCATCTTTTACATTTAAAGAATTGGTCGTATTTTCAAGCTCAGGAATTTTTTCAGTTATAAAAGATAAAGCATTACTTAAATTCAGGATTTCCTGTTGAACTGAAGAAATATTGTTTTTTACACTCTCAAATCCATCAGAAAGTTTATTTACTGTCTCTCCTAATTCATTTTCTATTTTCTCACCGGTTTCTTGAGTTAATAGCTGCCCAAAATTATCTTTAATGTTTACTATTGAAGAATCGATATGATTTTGAAGCTCAGAAAATTTTGCATTCACAAAATTTATTTCTGTTTTTATATGCTCAATATCACCAGTCGTAGAAGTTTTACCTAATATTTTCTGTATTTCACCTAATTTTTCTGATACTTCTATTACACTGCTTTTAATAGGTTCATCAGACGCTTTAAGTATTAACTCATTTAAACTTTCCTTAATACCTGTTATTGATGGATCAATGTAGTTTTGAAGCCATGAAATCCTTGCATCTACGGTATTTATCTTATCTTTAACCAGGTCAATATTGTTTATCTGTTGGCTATTCTCAGCAAGCTCAGATATTTTCTCATTAATAGTAGTCAATTCGTTCTTGATAGATTCATTAGATGTTTGGACTATTAAATCACTCAAACTTTCTTTAACATCAGCCATTGATGGATTAATGTAATTTTGAAGCTCAGAAAATCTTTCATCTACTGTATTTATATCATTTTTTATTTGTTCAAACTTATCAGAAATATCATCTGTGGTCCTACTTAATTCACCCTTAATTTCACGATTTAAAGCTTCATTAAGATTTTCCTTAAGTTGAGCAATAGTAAAAATCATGTGTTCCTGAAATTCACCAAATCTATTATTTGCAGTCTCTATGTCTTTTTTTATATATCCAATATCAACATTGGTAGGAGTTTTACTTAAAACTTCCCGTACTTCACTTAATTTTTCTGATACTTCTATTACATTGTTTTTAATTAAATCAATATTATTTAGTGGCTGACTAGTCTCAACGAGTTCAAAAACTTTTTTATTAATATTAACTAACTCATTTTTGATAGATTCATTAGCTTTTTGATCTAATAATTCATCTAACCCTTCTTTAATATCAGCTATTGATGGATCAATATAATCCTGGAATTCTCCAAACTTTGCAAATACAAGGTTTATTTCGCCCTTAATATTGTCAATATCTTTAACTGTAGATGATGTTCTAATAATTTCAAGTAAACCGTTAATCTTATCAGATATTCGAGCCACATCATCTTTAATTAAATTAATATTATCAAGAGAAGATATTTTCTCTAAATTATCAGAGATAGTTTTTACCTTTAAATCTAGTATTGATAACGCTGATAAAGTAGCGTTTATATTAAGATCCAAAGAATCTGTAGCAGACTTAATGTACTCTAATGCTTGTTTATCACTTATGTTACAAATAATATTGTTTGTCTGCTGGCTATTTTTATTTACTTCAACTATCTGACCATTAATATCATTAATATTTTCTTGAATTTGAGTCAACTCCTCTGTTAAATTACCTATTTCCACTCTAAAAGAGTCAAATTCTTTCTGTGTAGTTTGATCTAAAGATTGATCTTTTAATAAACCTGTTATTTGACCTGCTAATTCTTCTATTGAAGTTATTTTAGAATCAAGAATACTTTGTTTTTCTTCTAAACCTGTCCTTAAATTTTCCAAAATCACATCAAGATATTCGTTAGGATTATCTTGTTGAGCTATAATATCGAGCTTGGCTTCAATTCTCTTTAAAGTATCATTTCCACCAGGATTTTTATTATCTGTAAGACCTTTTACCATTTTATTTAAATGTTCAATTTTTTCTTTTGATTCCACAAAATGATCCCCTACCCCACCTTTTAATTGATCAAACTCCATATTAGACCAATCTCCATATTTTAGTTAGTTACATTTAGAATTCATTTTTCTATATGTTGACTATCCCAAGTAAACCTTTAGTACATTTTAACAGAATTTGCATCATATTGTTAAAAAGGAAGCTTAATATTTATTTAAGTGAACCATGAGTCAATAGAGTAAGCTATTTTAATATAATAAAAATTTTTTAAAATATTACAAAATATTTATGAAAAATAATCTTTTTATTTTATAAAGCATCAAGAGCTCTTCTTACTTCCTGAATATCCTCCCACATTAACCATTTAGGAGTGCCTGGCTCTTTTGATTCATTACGCAGTAAGTATGAAGGATGGAATATAGGCATTATTTTAGAATCAAGAGGCCCATCAAACCACTGTCCTCTAATTTTTGATATAGGAGCCTTCGTATCAAGCATAGATTTTACCGCTGTAGCTCCTGCTAATAAAATTAATCTGGGACGAATTAGCTGAATTTGAGAATCGAGATATACTCTACAAGCTTCTTTTTCAGCATCTGTTGGAACTCTATTCTCAGGAGGACGACATTTTACAGTATTACAAATATAAACTTCCTTTTCTCTGGTTATATTTTGAGATAGCAATATCTTATCTAATAATTTTCCAGCTCTGCCAACAAAAGGAATACCTGTCTCATCCTCATTTCTACCTGGCGCTTCTCCTATTATCATTAGTTTAGCTTCAGGATTGCCATCCGAAAAAACCACTTGGGTTCTTGATTTTGAAAGATCACACTTAATACAAGTCCTGCAAACTTCTTTAACATCTTTTAGAGTGGTATTTCTAATATCATTATTTGTTTCAGAGTAGTTAAATAAGCTTAATTGATCTTCTGGCATAATTATTTCCCTTTATATTACAAATTATTAGCTAAAACTTATAAATTATAATTTTCTGACATAATTTAATTTTATTACAAAAAAAGAGTCGCCTTTTAACTTTAATATAACTAAAATTTAACATTTTAGGATATAATAAAATCGATTCAGCAACTAAGATTGAGCACTTATGAAAAATTATTATGATATCCTTGAAATTCATCCTGATTCAAGCCATGAGGTAATAGAAGCGACATATAAAGCTTTATGCAAACATTATAATCCGCAAAATTTTAGTGATCGTGAGAATAAACTTCAGGCTAAAAGAAGAACGAATCAGATAAAAGAAGCTTATAAAGTCTTATCTGATTCAAGAAAAAGAGCAAAATATGATAAATATTATAAAGAAAAAGACGGTCACGTAGAAATCCGTAAAAGCCCTATAGAAACCGTTCTTGTTTTCCTTGCTTTAGCAGTTCTTATGGTAATTATAGGCAAATATATAGGTGATATTTTCTTTAAATATTTCGCAAAATTAACTGTTATAATTGGTAATTCACCCATACTAAGTATAATTTTATTATTTATCATTGTAGGAATAGCCATACACTTCTTTTGGAAAAACTTTAAAAAGAATAGGTAATGGTAAAATTAAAGTGATAAATAGAGCCATAATCCGGCTAATCATCGCACTGTCATTGCGAGCACCGTAGGTGCGCGGCAATCCAATAATATTATTACTATCTTTTTTTGGATTGCTTCGTCACTTCATTGCATTTCGTTCCTCGCAATGACACTAGGAAAATTTGATTTCTGAATATGTTCTATATCACTTTGTTTTATAACACTACCAAAGAATAAATAATTGAGAGAGTCATTGCGAACCTTGTAATATGGATATCTTCTAAAATTGATGTTGTGAAGCAATCTCTCAGCATATATTATTGCATTGAGATCACTTCGCAATTGAAATAAACAACAATCTTACAGGTTTGATGGTTTGTGATGACTCATTACTTAGCTATTCATAAAAATTTTTCACACTTTAATGTTTAAGCTCTTTCTTTCTTGCATAGTTTGCATACTGATGAGCCAATCTTGTTGGTTCAGGAAGCCTGTATTTTGTTGTACAAGCTAAAACTACTT
>MFRQ01000011.1:0-11594 GCA_001784615.1 Candidatus Melainabacteria bacterium RIFOXYA2_FULL_32_9 | reverse complement strand
TTGTCCTGACCACATTTCCAATAACTTTATTATGATAAATTAAAGAAACATAACTGCCTTTTTCAAGAGGAAGCTCTTTTTCCGGCTTTCCTACCAGTATTGATTTAGCACAACCTATGGTAACATATCCTGTCATAACCCCAATATGACTTGCTATACCTAATTTTCTGGGATGACTAATACCATGCCCATCAACCAAAATAATATCTGGCTTAATTTTTACTTTATCAAGCGCATTAATTATAGCCGGAGCCTCTCTAAAAGCAAGTAAACCTGGAATATAAGGAAAAGATGTTTCCTGAGAATGATAAACTTGTTCTATAACTTCAAGTTCAGGAAAAGATAATATACAAACAGCAGCATAAATAAAACCCTGCTGCATAAAAGCAGGCTGACTTACATCAACACCTGCAATATGGCTTATTTTTCCAAACATATTTTGCTCAATAATTTTATCAGCAAGTTCTTTTTGTATTTTTATGGCTTCTTTTGGAGAAATATCCAATTCTTAAAATTATGCTCCTTTACCGGTTTCAGCTTCTTTAATATGATTTTGAATTTCTCTTCTGATTTTTCTCATTTTTTTGATTACCTTGAATTTATGAATATTTTTTAATCTTTCTTCTTCATAATACCCATAATCAGGTCTTGTAAGACCCTTTTTTTCAAGCAAGTAAGCAATAAAGCTAAATCCGCTAAAGCCGGCTTGCATTAAAACAGCTCCTGTTAAACCGCCTAACCATAACCAGCGTTTGTTAAATCTTGATAATATGATACTAGCTAAGGTCAAACTACCCGCTGATAAAAAAATTGCGTTTCTGGTTTTTATTGTACCCATTCTACCTCCGTATTATCATTAGCAGTGCTCTTATATCTTTAAACGTTAACTTAAGTTGGGTGATGATATCACCTTATCTTGTTGGCATAGCAGGTTCTGAAACTTCCTCTAAGAATTTGTAAATCTTAAATGGTTCTTCATCACTTCTTACTGCTAAATCTGCCTGAGCGATTATTCCCATAACTCTATTATCATCATTAACTATAATAATTCGTCTTATTTGATTATCTTCCATTAAATTCATTGCTGCTTCTACAGAGTCATCAAGCCCACATGTGATAGGTTTTGAAGTCATACAATCTCTAACTGAGACATTAGATGGAGTAAGATCATTCCCTACAGCGTATAAACAAATGTCCCTATCAGTAATTATCCCAACTAATTTTCCTGTTGCATGCGAGTCAACTACAGGAACACTGCCACAATTCATATCTTTCATAATATCAACAGCAACATTTACAATATCTTCCGGGACACAACATTCAGGGCTATGTGTCATTACTTCACTACATTTTCTGATTCCGATTTCTTCTTGAGACATTTTTCCTCCTCTCTTCACTAACTATTTTCAATTCTTGATCTTATTGATTCAAGAATCTCAGGAAGATCCTTACTAACCCCATTGGTACGTACAAATTCAGGTATATAAAATCCTGGATCTAAATATATTTTGTAATGCAGTATAGTTCCGTTTTGATATGGTTCTAGTTCGTAAGCCCCATATAGTTTTTTAAAAGCTCCTTCAATCTTGTTAAATTTAACTCTTTTATACTTTTCACTAGTGTCAAACAAAATTGTGTAGTTAAACATAGGCAAAATAGGACAAAATTTTATTGCCACTTGCACTTTTTGAGAATTTGGTTTGTTTTCAATTATTTTAATTTTTTTAAATCTTGATACATATTTAGGTAAACTTTCCTGATCATTAACAACTTGCCATACCTTTTCAGGTGGAGCTTGAATAAATATTTTAGCCTCTGCACCTTTTAAGTTCCCTTTTAATTCCTTACTTAATGATTTAGAAAGAACTTCACCTTTTTTTAGTTTAATAAACTCATCATATGTAACAGCTTCAGCTTTTGAAGTTACGTTAATAAACAACAATAATGAGATAAATAATGAAAAAATAAATTTAATATGAGTGTTAAAATTATAAAAATAACCCATATTATTCCCCCCTGGTTTTATTTATATATGAATATAATCAAAGATTTTCTAAGCTTCCAATAGGACGAGTGTTTAAAAGAAAAATAATCTTTTGTCGATTGATTATATTTGAATTAAAATAAATATAGAAAACTCATTGTTCCTCAATAAAGAAATTGACATGATTATGCCTTATTGTTATATTATTTAAGCGCTTCCATGGCGTATGTTCATGTTATAAGAAAAGCAACAGAGAATAAGGAATAGGCAAATGCTTGCAGTAGTTGAAACAGGTGGAAAACAATACGAAGTAACCGAGGGAAGATATATTGATGTCGAACTTTTAGACACCAATGTAGATGAGTCCCTTGTGTTTGACAAAATCGTAATGATCGTTGATGGAGAAAACACAAAAGTAGGTCAGCCTTATGTTGAAGGCGCTACAGTAAAAGCTAAAGTATTAAACCATGGCAAAGATAAAAAAATAATCGTTTATAAACAAAGATGTAAAAAAGGATATCGCAAAAAACAAGGTCATAGACAAAACTATACAAGAGTTATGATCGAAAGTATCGAATTAGTATAAGAAAAGTTATTTTAGTAAGTTAGAATAAAAAATTATTAAGGTGGTGAAAGTTTTATGGCACATAAGAAGGGTATGGGTTCAACCCGAAACGGTCGTGATAGTGCAGCGCAACGACTTGGTGTTAAGAAATTTGGCGGTGAGTTTGTAAGTGCAGGAAATATCATCATTCGCCAGCGTGGTACAAAATTCCACCCAGGAAATAATGTTGGTATTGGTAAAGATGATACATTATTCGCTCTTATTGATGGCAAAGTTCAATTTGAAAGCCATAGAAGAGATAGAAAATGCGTTAGCGTTTACGCTGCCGTTTAATAAAAAATCTATAATTATTAAAGAATCCTGATAAATATCAGGATTCTTTTTTTGTTCATAATTTTTTCTAAAAGAGATCGAGCATCTAGCTAATTACTGAGCCTTGAAATGTTTTTCTTGCGGAGATTTTGCTAAAACTTATGCTTCCATTCCAATTAACCAACTTTTCTCTGGAATAATCTTTCACCTAAGTTCCTCTTTTTATTCTTTTTCACAATAGAATAATAAAAAACTAATTAAAGTGTAAGTTTTAGCAAAATTGTAGCTTTAAAACCATTTCTTAGGCTCAGTTATTAGCGGCATAAATAGCCAGATTTTTTACCAGACCCGAAGGGTGAGTCCTGACAATAATATATGCATTCATTAATAATCTTTTTATCAGGACGAATTTAAAAAATTTGGTGACACAATCGTTCAATAAACTCTATAATAATGATTCTTTTGACGATTTAATGCATGATCCTACTGTAATTTATCAAACTAGAATTATTTTTTGAAATATTATCATCTATTGATTTTGACAGGACAAGACTCTAAAATAATTAAAAACCTTAATTTATATAAACAAAAAGGAGGCCTGTCTTTTTTATGAAAAAGTTATTAAAAGCATTTTTTCTTACTTTATTAGTAACAGGGCTTTTATATTTGACTGTTCCAACATCAGCCCTGGCAAACAATTATGACCCACCTAAAAATGGCCAGATTTCGGGTCGTTCTGTTATTGCAGGAGCATTATCACTTGTTGTGTGGCCAGGAATCGGACAAGCTGTAAACAGTAATAAAGGTGAAAAAGTTTTTACACATGCAGTGTTGGGGCTTCTTCCTCCATATCGTGTCTGGTCTTGTTATGATGCGATTGTAGATCGCAAAGGTGGATACTGGGACGGTAGAATATAACTTATCCTGATTTTCATACTTAAAGAACTGGAAATATTTATGAGATTACCTTGCTTATATAAAGTAGTAAGCATAAGTGCAGAATAAATATTTCCAGTTTCTAATTTCTTTTAATGAATATAAAAAAGAGAAATTATTTTATCGCGTAAAGTTTTCCATCCTGACTTCCTACATATAATATTCCATCAGAAATTGCAGGGGTACTCAATACTGGTTTTCCCGTTTTTAAAGCCCATTTTCTGGCACCCGTTGAGGCACTAAATGCATAAATATTACCATCAGCACTACCAACATATAATACATTATTAACTATTACAGGTGTTGAACCTGCAACAAGACCACCTAAACTCTTTTTCCATACAATTCCACCAGAATTAGCATTGATACAATATATATGCTTATCATCACTTACTGTATATATTAAATTATTTTTTGCGGCTATCGATCTGCCTATAGTTTCACCTGTAGCACGACGCCATTTAAGGGAACCGGTTAATTTGTTAGCTGCATAAACATATTTATCCCAACTTCCAAAGTAAACATTATTTCCCGAAACAGCAGGAGCAGATACTACAAAATTCTTTGTTGGAAATTTCCATTTTAACTTACCATTCTGCGTATTTAAAGCATATAAGTAATTATCATGACTGCCAATATAAAGAATGTTGTTGTTTATTGCGGGAGATGACATAATTCTATCCTGAGTTGCATATTTCCAGGCAAGAGTTCCATCTGACTTGTTTATTGCATAAACATTTTTATCCCAGCTACCAAAATAAACATAATTACCATAAATAACAGGAGAAGATGAAATCCTGTTTTCAGCTGTAAATGTCCATTTAACTGTACCTGTCTCTGCATCAATTGCATATAATTTTGAATCTCTACTGCCAATATATACTATTCCATTTGATATTACTGGAGATGAATCAACTATATTATCTGTATTAATAGACCAAGCTTCTTTTCCTGTCTCAACATCAACTGCATAAATCTTACCATTATCACTGCCAAAGAAAACTTTACCATTAGCAACAGCTGGAGAAGAGTTTACTTCTGCACCAACATCAAAACTCCATTTTAATAGGCCTTTTGGTAATATTTTAGCATTTTGATAACAATTTGTTCTCGAGGAATTAACTCCATACATTGTCCAACTATCAGCAAATGTAGCTTGAGATACATTTACAAAAAATAATACTGCCAAAGAAATTGTAATAGTTTTAAAAATTGGTTTTTTAACTTCCATATTTACTTCTCCCCCTTGTTTTGGTCTTTTTATTATTGTTGATTTAAATAAAATTGTCCTCAAACATTTAGTTTAAAAATCTTTTATAAAATCAACATGAAGATTTTAAACCTATATAAAATTAACTTTATAACTAAAAATAAGTTTTATAGTAGTTACCCTAATTTCCACAAAAAAAATCCTGCTAACCTAGCAGGATTTATAATAAACTTTATTACTCGTTTAATAACTGGTTATAAGAAGCAGCCTACAAAAATCATAACGGATTTTTTCCGCTGTCCTCAATTCAGAACAAAATAAAAATGGCATAGACTGGATTCGAACCAGTGACCGCGCGGATATGAGAGCGTTTTGGGTAGTTTTATAGAGCTTGATAGGTATTGCTAAAATTTAATCATAGTAATCCTTTGAGGTACTTTTGCAAACTTGAGAAAATTTGATAAATTTACAGCAAAGGCGTCGAAATAGTGTCAAAAAATTTTAAAGAAATATTAGTTTTTAAATAGGGAAGGATTTTATAACCTGCTTTTTTAAAAATTTCTTTATACTAAGCTTCCTCTACTCTTGAAACATTGAAAACTTTCACAAATATTACCCCATATGAACAATACTTTATTTCTCATATTATTTTGATATATAATAAACTTATAATTAATAATAACTGAATGATAATATGGAAAAATGCAAGATATCAATTATAATTCCTGTATATAATGGAGAAAAAGTCATAGGCGATTGCCTGTCCACTATTTATAATTGTGAAATTAATAATCTTAAAGAAGTTATGGTTATTGATGATGGCAGCACTGATAATACAGCTAAAATTGTTCAAAATTTTCCTTGTAAATATGTAAAAATAGAAAAAACAGGTGTAGCAAATGCTAGAAACACTGGTATAGCTATGTCAACAGGAGAAATTTTATTTTTCTTTGATGCAGACGTAAAACTAAAGAAAAATACTTTAGAAAAATTTTTAAAATATTTTGAAGAAGATAAAGATGCTTATATTATTCAGGGAAGATGGGATAAAAATTCACCAGTATCAACTTTTTCATCCGAATTCTTTTTATTGAAATACCATTTTAATTTTTTAGATTTATTTAAAGATAAGCGAAGAATATCCGTAGCTAATCTTGAAACAGGATGTATGGCCATAAAAAGAGAAGTTTTTGATTTTTTTGAAGACTTTGATACGGGCTATAAATTTGCAGGTGGTGAAGAACATGAACTTGGGTTAAGGTTACTAAGAAAGTATGAGATTTTTTATTATCCTGATATATTTGTTGAACATAAATTTGGAAGTATTCTAAAAACTTTGAACAAGATATTTTTCAGAACAACAAACTTTGCTATGCTTGCATTTAATGCAGAGAATAAAAAATTTATGAACTTGCATAAAAATTCTGCCCCAAATCAGGACAAAATAAGTATACTGTTAATATTACTGATATTGTTTGATATTCCTGTATTTCTTATTAATTTCAAAATAGCAATTATTGTACTTTCTATCCTTATATTCTCATATATAATAAATATTTATAGATTTTTAATGTATTTAAATAAAGAAAAAGACTTATTCTTTGCTATTAAAGGTGGACTAAGTGATTTTATAATAATGATTCCAAGGCTTTTTGGTCTACTTAGAGCAATATTTATATATTATATTTTGCATAAAAAAGATTATAAAATATAAAGTGATTTTCAATATGAAAGAATTTAAATTTTTATTTAATAAATTACCTTTTCAGATTATATTCTATCCAACATCAAGATGTAATGCGAATTGTTCACATTGTTATAACTTTAATAGACAAATTAATACAACGAAAAATAATGAATTATCTCTTGATGAAATAAACAGAATTTCTTCAGGCTTTGGTCATATTAAAGCATTAACTATTAGCGGAGGAGAACCTTTTTTACGAGAAGATCTTAAAGAAATTATCTCGATATTCTATAAAAATAATGGATTACAATATGTTTCTATCCATACAAATGCTTTTTTAACTCAGAAAATCAGTCAGACAATATCAGAGATTTTACAGAGCTTAAAAGGGTTAAATGTTGTAATTTGTATATCCATAGACGGAATTGGTAAACTTCATGATCAAATTAGAGGCGTACCTGATGGATTTAATAAAGCAACTGATACCATAAAAGAATTAAAAAAAATTAAAAAGATTTTTAATAATCTGTATTTAGTTTCCAGTACAATGTACAGTCATTCAACACAGGATACTTTCCTCCAGACATTTGATTATATACAAAACGAGATTACAGGAATTAAACCTTCATTAAGCTTTATTAGAGGTAACACCCATATTAATGAAGAAAAAAATGTTAATATAGATGGTTATGAGAATTTTTATAGTAAATATAAATCCATTAAAGATAAATCAATTAAACCTTTATCACCTATGGCATTAAAAGAAACCCTTGAAAACATAATCAATAAAATAGTTATAAAAAATCATTTAACAGGAAAACAGAGTATTCCTTGCCAAGCGGGCCAAAAATTAGTAGTTATTTATGAAAATGGCGATGTTTATCCTTGCGAAACGTCTAACCAAAAATTTGGTAATTTAAGGGATGTAAATTACGATATAAAGAAGCTTTTATGCTCTAAAGAAGGAATGAAGATTAAAAGAAAAATAAAGCAAGATGGTTGCTCTTGCACTTGGGAAAATATTATCTTGGTAAATCTAATATTCAATTTAAAATCTTATCCGGCTATCATTTATAACTGGTTTCGGCTATTTATATTGAATAAATAATGCCAAGATTATATAAAAGGCAAATCCGAGATTTTATCTTTCTAATTTCAAACATACAATGAATTTTAGTAAGGTAGGTTGGGTCAAAATAATTTTAACCCAAAATTTTAAATAATATTCCATTTGTCAAATAATGAACAAAACAAAAATGGCATAGACTGGACTCGAACCAGTGACCGCGCGGGTATGAGCCACGTGCTCTACCAACTGAGCTACTATGCCACTATAACAAAATATTATTCAACAATTCTAAAAAAATATCAAGCTTGAAGAATAGTTCATAATTTTTTACTTTCTTAATCTTTTATATTAATCTTTTAAAGAAAATATCAATTATAAGAAGTGAATATGCAACAATTCTGAGAGAAATTCGTGCAGGCATGACACAAGATGCAGTTATTGAAGCTTTAGATTCTCCAAATATAGTAACTAAGAATGCAACTTGGGTTTATGAAAAAATGTCCAGAGAAATTATAGCGTTAGATAGTAATAAACATGGAATCTTAATAATTTTAGGTGCAGCAATAATAAAGAGAAATATTCCAGTAATTGATTAATTTTCATATCATTGTAGGAAATTTTAATGGGAAATAAATATATGAAAAAGGAATTGAGATGCTTATTGGGATTATATCTTTTAGCTTCGTTGTTTATTTATCCAATTACCTGTTTTAAAGCTGCTTTTGCTGAACCAGTTGAGAAAACACCACTTCAAATCCGTGAATATCAAACGAGAAATTACAACACCCAAGATACAAAGATGGTAATGAAGGCTATAATTAATGCACTTCAAGATGATGGCTATATTTTAGACAATTTTAATATAGATTTGGGCATTATTACTGCAACCAAAGAAGTTGAAGTAATAACAAAAAATGCAGCAATAAAAAAAATTGCAGACATTGCTTTAACAGGTTTAATAGGTGTAGCTGCTACTTCTGCAAGTCATAAAGGTTATACAGACAATTTAAAAATAAGTGCTACAGCAAATATAAGCAACTTTAATGAACATATTAAAGTCAGACTAAATTTTGCTGAAAGAAGAGATACTGCTGAAAATCGAATTAAATCAAAATCTATTGATAATGAGATTTTTTACCAAGAATTTTTCTCTAAACTAGATAAGAGCTTGTTTATACAGAAAGAGAAAATTTAAGGTTATAAAACCAAATATTAATAAGCTTTATTTCAAAAAGCATAGCTTATTTTTGTGGGCTATTTCCTACATATTAATTCCGGTTTATTCCAATTTTTTGTTCCTGTTTTGTCACTCTTAATGTATTTTTGTAAGAAAAAAACATACTGCTTTTTTAGGTTTATTCTTATCTGCAAGTACGGGTTATGGAAACACAGAAACACTTAAAGCCCTGAAGGTTCAGGACTTTAGTTATATTATTTTCCTAAATAGCCTATTTTAAGAATATGAGTCACGTACTCTACCAACCGAGCTACTATGCCATTACAACAAGATATTATTCAACAATTAACTATAAACTCTTTATTCTATTATCAGGGCTTACAATACTCGTAATTCTGAGACCAAAGTTATCTTCAATAACTACAACTTCACCTTTTGCAATTAATTTACCATTTGCATAAAGCTCAACAGGTTCTCCAGCAACTTTATCAAGTTCAATAATCGAACCTCTGGTTAGTTCTAAAACTTTTTTAATAGGAAACTCTGTTCTACCAAGTTCTACAGTTAATTTGAGCTTAACATCCATGAGTAAATCAAGGTTTTTACTGGTATCACCATAATTATTTGTTAATTCATTAAAAGCGGCAAACTGAACTGGTTGAACAGTAACGGGCCTTTCTGAATGACCTATTTCGTACCCGGTTGAAGATGAACCGGATACAGATGATGACTTACTGTGACCGGAATCAGATTGAGAATTACCAGAATTAATCGTAGCAGCCACATTCTCGATCATAGTGTTCATTAAATTCATTAATTTTGAAACCTGATCTTTAGCGGCAGACAAAGATATTACCTGTATCATTTCGCTGTTAATCAAGTCACCAACTTTTAAATCAAAACATATAGCGATAATTGGACCTTTAATAGCATCTGTTTCCAGCTCTTGCTTTTCTTCTGCTTCTTGATGCTTTACAGTTGGAGCAGAAATTTCAATACTTGTATTAAACATAGAAGATAATGCTGTAGCAGAAGTTCCCATCATCTGATTCATAGCTTCTCCAACGGCACTTAATTGCAATTCTCCAATTTCAGGGTTTTTTACTTTACCATCTCCACCCATCATTAAATCAGCTATAATTGCGGTATCCTGAGCTTCTAAAATTAAAACAGAAGATCCTTGAAGTCCTGTTGTATAGTCAATTTCTATAGATACAAAATCTTTTAATGAGTTACAAATCTGTTCTATACTTTCATACTCTTTTACTTTTGGAGTTGTAACTTCAACTTTATTTCCTAACAGCATAGAAAGAGTAGTAGCAGCTGATCCCATGGAAATATTGCCTATTTCTCCAAGGGTATCTACCTCTTTAGAAGTTAAATATTTTAGATCTCCTGTGCTTTCGGACAAATCCTCACCTGAAGAACCTTCATTATTAGAATTTCCTGTAAGCATATTATCTATGTCTTCTTGAGATAATTTTTCGCTCATAGCTACTCCAATTCATTTATTTTTCTTATTATATTTTTATTCATTGTAGTCATTTTCATCCACTATATCTGTGACGTTAACAGCAACTCTACCGTTATGAATGCCTGGCCTGGCTAAAAACTTTGGTATTTGGTTAACTTTAAGAACCAGATTATCTTTTACCAGACTATCCAGTTTTAAAACATCGCCTATTTTTAATTCGAACAAATCCTTGACTGTAATATCAGCACTACCTAACATTACATTAACCTGCATACTGGAGGTGCCTAATCTGGTGAGAATCTTCTGTTTATCCTCAGCTGTACTAATCATACCCTTTGTCTGGAAGATATGTTGTGAACTTAACTGACTAAGTACACTCTCTAAAACGGGATATGGAAAACATAAACTCATTAACCCTGAATGTCTTCCTGATATTTGAATTTCTAAAGTAACTAGAGCTACAATTTCTCCAGGGCTTGTTATTTGTATTAAGGTATAATTGCTATCTATTCCAACAACTGCACCTTGGGCTGGAAGAATACTTTTCCAGGAATCTTCAAGTGTTTTTGTAATTTTATCCAAAACTTTTCTTGATAAAGCTTCCTCAATATCAGTTAGTTCTCTTGCTTTTGTTTCACTTATTCCTGTACCGCCAAGCATTCTATCAACAATACTTGATGTAACTTCATGGCTCATTCCAAGTAAAATTTGCCCGGGTAATGGATTTAATTCAAGAATACCTATTGTTATAGGATTAGGCATTGAACGTGCAAATTCATCATAGGTTAACTGGTCAACTGATACAACGTCTATATCAATATGCATCCTTAAATAAGCAGTTAAAATAAGAGCTAATTGTCTTGAAAATTCTTTATGAATATCATGTAATGCCCTTAAATGATCTTTTGAAAATTTATCAGGTCTCCTGAAGTTATAAAGTTTATATCCCTTCTTATCTTCATCAGAAGACATGCCTTCTATTATAGCAGTATCTTGCAAGACAATATTATCTTGCCTTCTGACCTCCTCTATATTTTCTAAGCCAACAGCAAGAGAAGACAACAAATTATCTATTTCTGATTGTGATAGAATATCCGGATCAGACATCCAAAATTCTCCTACTGTATGATAAAGTTACCAAAACTAACTCTTAATACTTCTCTTTCACCGGCAAATATTG
>MFRQ01000010.1:2720-6214 GCA_001784615.1 Candidatus Melainabacteria bacterium RIFOXYA2_FULL_32_9 | reverse complement strand
TGATATAGGCAAAAACTCAACACCTTCTTTTTCTGCTATATCTTTCTCCATATTGACAGGACAGCCTATATAATAAATTTTATCAATCTCAGGATCATTTTTTAATTTCTGGATAACTGCAACAGCAGGATAAATATGTCCTCCTGTTCCACCGCCTGTTACTGCTACTGTAAGTTTTTTAGACGGCATATTGTGCCTCTTCCGGCTGAATTCTTTTAATCCTTTTTCGAGATATATTTAGTAAAACTCCGAGCATTATCATGGTTACTACCACAGAAGTTCCGCCGTAACTAATTAAAGGAAGAGTTACCCCTGTTACAGGTAAAACACCAACGGTAACACCGATATTAATAAATGCCTGAATTCCGATAGCAAAAGTTATTCCAAGAGCCAAAAGTTTACCAAATGAGTCTGTACATCTATTAGCAATTAAAAGACCTCTATGAATAAAGGCAATAAATACACCTATCAAAACCAAACAGCCTATTAGTCCAAGTTCCTCTGCTATTACAGAAAAAATAAAGTCTGTATGCCTGAATGGAAGCCAAAATAATTTTTGCTTGGAATTTCCAAATCCGACTCCAAATATACCTCCAGAACCAATAGCATACCACGATTGTATCAAATTATATCCTGTGCCTTGAGGATCAGCCCACGGATTTAACCATCCAGTTATTCTACTTGTCTGATAACCATGCATATGAGGTAAAACAAAAGCAGCACCTGCAGCAGCAACCCCACCTAATAATAATGACGATATTCCACCTGCTAAGAGTAAAACTCCTGCAATAGCAGCAACTATTGTTGCAACGCTTAAGTTAGGTTGTTTCAAAATTAAAATAAACATAATGCCAACTAAGCCAAGATGCAGTAATAACTTTCTGTCAAAAATAGTTTTAGCATTAATCATTATTGAAGAGACCAGTAAAATAGTTGCTATTTTTGCAAGTTCGGATGGCTGAATAGGAATACCTATCAACCATCTGGAAGCTCCATAACTTTCTTTTCCCAATCCTGGAATATATGTTGCTGCAATTAAAGCAATAGTTACAAGCGAAAATGGCATTACATAGTTTTTTAATTTTTTATAGTCGAATTTTGCAAAGAAAGTCATACAAAATAAGCCAATCAGTATATACATAAAATGCTTCATGAAATAATAAGCAGGGTTATTATATAAATAACTCCCTTCCGGTGCTCCTGCACTGAAAATGGCCATCATTCCAAATGATATTAAAATTACTATTATTACAAGAAGTGTATTGTCAGGCGAGGTTATTATCATTGATCCTTGCCTGTTTTTTAACATTTTTCTTCTATTTTTCCTGATTCTATCAGTTGCTTTTCTTAATGACATAATCTTTAAAAGCTCGTCCTCTTTCTTCAAAGTTTTTAAACATATCAAAGCTTGCACAAGCCGGCGCAAATAATACAGGCCCTAACTTTAAACTTGCAGCTATATCGATAGATTCTTCAAGTAATGATGCTCTTGTAATATTTGTATAACCGGCATCCTGTAACGCCTTTTGAAATCTATCGGCAGCTTCACCAATTAACACGACATGTGTGGCCTGTTCTTTAATAACTTGGACTAATTCAGCTAAATCTGTACCTTTATCTCTGCCTCCGGCTATTAATACAACTTTTTTATCTTCAAAAGCTTTTAGAGCGCAAATAGTAGAGTCACAATTAGTAGCTTTGGAATCATTATAATAGCTAATTCCATCTATAGTAGCAACATATTCCAGTCTATGCTCAGGTGGCTTAAAGTTTTTTATGGTTTCTCTAATTATATCAGGCTCTACCCCTACCACTGAAGCAATTGCTATTGCAGCCATTATATTTTGATAATTATGTTTTCCTATAAGAGGAATATCTTTAATTTCAATTATTTCTTTAATCCTATTTTTACCTTTGGCAAAAATCTTATTATCTTTTATGTACACGGAAGACCCTGGCATCTCCCTGCCAAAATATATTATCTGAGATAAACTTTTATGTCTCAATTCATATACTTTTGGATCACAGGCATTTAAAATAGTCCATATTGGAGATCTATGTTCTGTAAATAATGCCGCTTTTGCTTCAAAATAGGCCTCTTTACTACCATGCCAATCCACATGATCAGGAGTATAATTAATAAAAAGAGCTATTTGAGGTTTAAAGACAGGGTTTGTATCTATTTGATAAGAACTTACTTCCGTAACAAAGTAATCTATATTAGACTTTTCTACAAGGTTAATAACAGGTAAGCCAATATTTCCACAAGCAGGAGCATTGTATCCTGCATTTGTTAAAATTTCTGAAACAAGTTTAGTAGTGGTGGTTTTACCATTAGTCCCGGTAATTGCAATAAACGGTACAGGAGTTTCAGTATAAGCCAGTCCAATTTCTCCTGTTGTTTGAATCTTATGGGCTTTTATAAGTTTAATAACTTCAGAGTGAGGGGGGATTCCAGGACTTGTAACCACTAGATCAGAATTTAAGATTGTTTCTTCTCTATGGCCACCCATTTCAATATCAATTCCAAGAGATTTGAGTTCTTTTATCTTTTCTTGATCTTCAGGATTTTCATTTCTTTTTTCACTAATTATGCAATTTGCCCCTTTTTTAGACAAATATTTAGCAGTTGCAATACCACTTAATGAAAATCCTAAAACAGTTACGTTTTTATTTATCCACTTGCTTGTCATATCGTTATAATTCCCTATCTAGGACAAATAATACCTTAATACGAAGCTTACTATTGCCAGTATCAGACCAACAAGCCAGAATGTATAAACGATTCTAGGTTCTGACCACCCTAATAATTCAAAATGATGATGAATAGGACTCATTTTGAATATTCTTTTGCCTGTTGTTTTAAAGCTAATTACCTGTAAAATTACTGATAATGCTTCTATCACAAAAACACCACCAATAATTATAAGCAATAACTCAAATTTTCCGATAACAGCTAATGTTCCCAGCACTCCACCAAGTGCAATACTACCGGTATCTCCCATAAAAATTTTAGCTGGAGGCTTATTATAATATAAAAATCCAAGACAACTTCCTGCTATCGCTGCTGATACTATGGCAATATCAAAACGTCCTGTGATTATACATAAGCAGGTTATTGCAGTTAAAGCTATAAACATTGTTCCTGAAGCAAGCCCATCGAGTCCATCAGTTAAGTTTACGGCATTAGACGCGCCAATAATCACAAATACTGCAAAAAACGGATACAGAAGACCAAGATCGATATTATAAAGACCAAAAACAGAAACCGATCTCTCACCATTAAAAGTCATATATAAAGCAGGAATTATTGCGATTAAAACTTGCAAGAAAAGCTTGTTTCTTGCACTTAAACCCTTATTCTGTTTACGGGTTATTTTAGATATATCGTCTTTAAATCCTATAAATGTAAATAAAGCAAATACCAGCAAAATAATAAAAGTATTCAGACTGCTCTTTTGTGCCATCAATAACCCTAATGTAGCACCAATCAT
>MFRQ01000010.1:0-2702 GCA_001784615.1 Candidatus Melainabacteria bacterium RIFOXYA2_FULL_32_9 | reverse complement strand
AAAAAATCCAGGTAAGGCACACCAACTATTAGAGTTAGTAATAATGATATTAAAGCTGCTACGTAAACTAACGTCATTAGCTACCTGCTTTCTTATGTATCCATTCCAATTTTTTGCAATCCTTCCGCAATATTTTCAAAAGACATGCATCTTGAAGCTTTTAGTAACACTACAGAATTTGATTCTATATTATCAATTAAATATTCTACAACTTCATCATTTTTACTGAAAGATTTAATTTTTATTTCCTGATTTTCTATAGTCTTAGTTATCAATTTAGCCTTCTCACCAACTGCAATAACTTCAAAGACCTTTTTATCATTTAAAAATATGCCTATTTCTCTATGAAGATTATCTTCATGCTCTCCCAGTTCAGCCATATCACCTAAAACTAAAACGATTTTAGAATTTTTATAAGAACTTATCGTGGCATCAATAGATGCTTTCATTGAATCAGGATTAGCATTATAGCTATCATTTATTATTTTTATATTATTTATAAGTTCAAGAATCTGCCATCTGTTTTCAATAGGCTTATATTGAGCTAAACCTTTAGCTATATTATCTGAAGAAACTCCTGTTAATTTGCCTATTTCAATTGCAGCTAAAGCGTTAGTAATGTTATACTCACCAGAAACGTTTAATTCGTAAGTATTATTCTTATAAACAAATTGAGAAGCATTAAAATCAGACTTAATTATTTCCACGTTATTTGTAAGGCCATAATATATTGCTTTCCCATTCCAGGAAAGAGTTTTTCCAACCAGTTCATCATTATAAGAAATTAAAACGCCTTCTTCATTTAAATATTTAACAATTTCACATTTTGCCTTAGCTATATTTTCCATACTGCCGAGTCTGCCAATATGAGCTGTTCCTATATTTGTTATTACAGCCATATCGGGTTGAGCGTATTTAGATAAAAGCTCTATTTCTCCAAGTCCCCTCATTCCCATTTCTATCACTAGAAATTCAGTATCATCAGGCATATTAAGCAAAGTCTGACATAGTCCTATTTCGTTATTATGATTTAATTTTGACTTATGCGTCTTATATTGCTGCGATAATACGGAAAAAATCATTTCTTTTGTGGTAGTCTTACCTGAGCTGCCTGTTACAGCAATCACAATTGGGTTTATCCTGCGCCTATTGGCATTTGCTAGTTTAAGATAAGACTCTAAAGTATTATCTACTCCTATTACAAATTTTGCAGCACCTGCGTGAGAGTCAACAATATTTTTATGATTTTTATCTATAAAATATCCTCTACATCCTCTATCTAAAGCTGTTTTTATAAAATCATGCCCGTCAAATTTAGCGCCAACTAACGGTAAAAAAATCTCTTCAGGGGAAACTGTCCTGGTATCTGCAGAAACTGTAAAGCTACCGGAGGTATTAGTTTGTAATAGCAATTCTCCGCCTGTAATTTCTAAAATATCTCTAAGCTGGAATTTCATTTTCCACTCAATCCTAATCCAGATCTAACTTATTAGAATTTTACAGTAAAAATAAGAGTACAGCAAAATATCTAAAAACTACGTATCAAATTTGATACTATACTAATTTTATCTGTTACAATAGGGTAATATTTTTTATTCTATTAAAGTAGTATATTTAAAAGTACAAGTAGAAATCAACAAAAATGAGCTTCTCAAAGTTGCATATATTAGCAGGTTTTACCTCATAAGGCTTTTAGAAGCTGTCATTCTAAAAACTCAATTGTAATAATATTTCCAGCTTTGTGCATTTTTATGCTTTTTTATATATTTTAACCAATTTTTACTGATTTTTATAGAAATCTGCAACATTTTTGCAACATTTTTTTAGCATTTAAAACTACTGGTGTAAATTATTTCAACAGTTCAACAATCTGTAAAAAAGCTTATTATTACCCTAAAAGTCTGTAAAATTAAAAACCAACATATCCCAACAAAACCTAATAGTTAGAGTTTATCCTTGCTGAAAACAGTTGAAGTATGCTTCTACAGGATTTATTAACCCACTATTGGATTATAGCTGTTTGTTGAAAAGTTGAAGCAAAGCATTATCATATAGAAAACTATAATAATTCTAGTTTCAAGATTTCATGCCAGATCAAGACTGGCACCATTATCTTTTAGCCAGTTTTTTCTTTCCCAATAATCAGGCAGCACTTTATCTACTGAATTCCAGAAGGCTTCAGTGTGATTTGGGTGGATAAAATGTGTTAATTCATGCACTACAATATAGTCAATAATAGTTAATGGAGCCATCATTACTTTCCAGTTAAAGTTTAAAGACCTCTCAGAGCAAGATGCCCATCTGCTTTTAAGCTCCATAATTCTAATATTCTTTGGATTAACCCCTATCATATCTTTATAAAGATTAATTCTTTCAATTATCTTAGTTGTACCTTTTGTCTTGTAAAACTCTTTAAATAGCTCTGTCCCTCTTTTTATATCAGATTTTCTAAGGTGTAAATATCCCTGATACAGTTTTAGAGGTACATCAAGGTCTTCAACCACTTTTAATGTGTATGGTCTGCCAAGATACAGGAAGCTTTCACCACTTACAAATTCTCTTTCAACTTTTGATAAGTTAAGTAACTCCAGTTCTGCTTTTTGTTTATGTATCCAGTATTTTTTGCTGGCAATTACCTGCTCAATTTCTGGCACAGAGAGTTCATCTGGAGCAAGCACAGACACTGCACCATCTCTTTCCAC
>MFRQ01000009.1 GCA_001784615.1 Candidatus Melainabacteria bacterium RIFOXYA2_FULL_32_9 | reverse complement strand
CTTAAAAGAATTTTAAAATTCTCAAATAATTCCAAATAAACCGCCAGAATAATATTGGCGGTTTATTATTTATAAATTTTATAAAGCTTTCTTGGTTGAATAAAAACAAATAGTCTTCAAGGTATGATTGTTAAATATAGACCAGAGTTTAAGGATGTTTAATGCGATCAATTAGTCAGGAAAACTTTAAACCAAGAAATCAACCGTACTAGATTGATCAATAGGGTATAAAGGTTCTGTATTATCGCTATTTAAAAATTCAGAATTATCAGTATTTTCTTGTGTTTCTATAGGGGTTGTGACTATAGGATCTGTAGATGATTCAGGTGGCGTTACTGGTGTTTCTGGCTTTACTAAATCACTAAATTTATTTTTAGTATGACCCAGAGCTTTTCCTTTTCCTGAAAAATCTTCTAATGTCCAGGCTCTGACTCCATGATCGGTTGGTTGGATATTCATAATTTAGATCTCCTTTTCTAAGAAAGATATTTTTAAAAAAACAATTATTGATTCTAATTAAAATACTAAATAATAAGCAAATATTAAAAATCATACAAATATATTAAATTTATATTAGAAATAGGAGATTTCAGCCAATTTTTTGCAGCTGTCCTTATAGTTCAATTGTTTTACATATATTTTCCCATTCAATAAATGGAGAAAGAAAATCCACATGATCATGGGTGTTGTAACCTGGTATGGGTTGCCAAAGTCTTACACCGGCTTTATATAATTCTATATATAAGCCTCTATCACATACTCCATAGGCTATGAAAAGCTGATTGACGGCTTGCCACATTTGCTGGCTAATAATACATGTACAGGTGGTGCTTTCTGCCGTTCTCCAATATGATGTTGGTGTCATTATTATAAATTCTTGGCCCTGGCATATATCATCGTTTCTGGTATATCTGTCAGGATGATCATAAAGAGTAGCTATAGATTCTTCCGGTAAACATTTCAGTCCATCCAATAAGGCTTTATGCCAGCCTGGTCTGTGTAAATAATCATCTTCAAGAAAATAAAAATAATCTGATACTTTATCTTCATTAGCAATTTCGTAGCACTTTCTTAAAGAACCCACGTTACTACAAAGACCTATATTGATTAAAGAAAATTTGTCAGGGTATTTTTCTACATAATTTTTTTCTATATATTCTTTAAGGTAATCCCCAGGGCCATCAAATACTACGGTTACTTTTACATCTTCGTTTATTATTTCTTCAGCCATTGATTTAAAGTATTTTCTTTTATCAAACCATTCTGTTCTTTGATAAGTGGCATTAGGATTAAATGTATAGCCTCCATGAAGTCGATATTTCTTGTGTTTTTCTCTTGTCTCCTCTCCTCCGCAGGTTCTATAAATAACGTGTATCATAAAAAAATCCTCTTCATTACCCAGATTGTCTGCTTACATTAAAATCTTACACTGTAAAACATTGTACTATAATTGCGATATTAAAAGTCTTTTAGATAAACTGAATTAACGAGTCAAAAAAGCAGTGTTTAAGGTTTTAGTTTAGTATTGATTTGAGTTAAGCTATATTTGAAATGCTTATTCAGTATTTTAGGAGAAAATAATGGGGAAAAATATTTGTATATACTGTTCAGCAAGTAATACCGTTGATTCTGCTTTCTTTAGAGCAGCAAATAAACTAGGTACTTTAATAGCAACCAGAGGTCATACCCTGGTTTATGGTGGAGGCTGTGTTGGATTAATGGGAGAGGTGGCTAAATCAGTACATCATTGTGGTGGCGAGGTTATAGGAGTAATCCCTGAAGGATTAAGAAATAAAGAAGTGTGTTATGAACAGGCTGATGAATTAATAGTAACTAAAGACATGCGTGAGCGTAAAGCAACTATGGAAGCAAAATCAGATGCTTTTATTACTATTCCGGGTGGATTTGGCACACTTGAAGAAATTTTAGAGATGATAACAGCAAGACAGTTGGGATTTCATAATAAACCTTTAGTAATAGTTAATATTAACGGTTTTTATGATCCGCTTGTCCAGTTATTTGAGCATATTTTCCAGCATAATTTTGCAAATGCGAATCTTAAAGATTCATACTATATTGCATCAGACATAGAAAGTGCTGTTACTTTTGTTGAGCAATATTCTTCTACAGACTTTATTAGCAGATGGTAATTATTTGTTAATTATGTAAGTTGGGAAATTTGGTGATGGTAAAAAAATGAGTGGTAAATATTTGAGATAATTATAAGGGATAAAGCCATTTTGTCATGCCGGACTTGATCCGGCATCTATCCAATTAACGTTTATAGCTTAGAATTACAACATAGATAGATCCCGAAACAAGTGCGGGATGATAATATAACGATTTGAGACTTTTTGTTTCACTTAAGTATTGACGTTTTTGCTGACTATAAAATTTTAAGTTAAAATTATTTGTTACTTCCATAAAATAAATTCATCACTTTATTTTAGGCTATTACCGGAAGTTTATTTGATTTCTACCGGGGTTCGGCCTTTTAAAAATACAAACCAGTATAAGCAGGCAACAAAAATTACTGCTCCAAAGATATTTCCCAAAGTTACCGGAATTAAGTTATTAAATATAAATCCTGAGACAGTTAAATTTGCTAATTCATTCTGGCTTAAATTAGCAGCATTTACTACTTGTGGCATTGTTTTTAAGAATAAACCTTTAGTTATAAAGTACATATTTGCAATACAATGTTCGTAACCTGAAGCAGCGAAAGTTAAAATTGGAAAAAATACGGCAAATATTTTACCTATAACTTGTCTTGTTGCAACAGACATCCATATAGCAAGGCATACTAACCAGTTTGCTAATATACCTCGTGTAAATGCTTCAACAAAAGTCAGGTTTACTTTCAATGCTGCAATTTTTAGCCCTGCAACAGAGCCTAAAAAATTACTTTGAGCCCATAAGCCTGTTAAATAAAGAATTATAATTATAAATATGGCTCCAATAAAGTTAGCAGCATACACAATGACCCAGTTCCTCAGTAATAAATTAATTGTTGTCTTTCTTTCCAGCAAAGAAAGCATAATTAGAGTATTGCCCGTAAATAATTCTCCCCCTGCAATAATAATAAGAACAAGTGCTACTGTAAAAACGGCTCCGCTTATCATTCTGATAATTCCTGATCCAAGCATATTAGCAGGATCTTGTCCTACAACGGTAGCTATTTCGCCACCAAAACCTACATAAACACCAGCTAAAAATCCAAGAATAAAAAGTCTGCTAAAACCTGTTTTGGCTTTAGCCAGCATAATTGTGTTGCTTAAATGATGAGCTATACAAGCAGGAGTTTTACAATCTTCCACATGTATAGGTTCATCTAGTTCTAATGGTGGCTCTTCAGGATTTTGTCTTTTTTCTACCATTGTCGACACCTTAAATAGCGATATAAAGGACGTAATAAAAAATTCTTACGTATTTTTTATTACTCGATTAATGACTGGTTACAGGAAGCAGTCTGTAAAAATCATAACGGATTTTTCATCAAAATCCTTAATGATTTTTTCCGCTGTCCTTAAGTAAGAAAGAAAAAGTTTTTACATAAAATTTTAAATGTCATCCCGAATTTATTTAACCAGTTGGCAACATTGGTAAGATGCCGGATCAAGTCCGGCATGACATCCAGTAAGAATTTTTTCTTACCTCCTTATTACAAGTTATTTTTAGGATAAAAAATAATTTTGAAGCCCACAACATCTGTTCCGGCAAAAATCAGGGATTATTTTGATAAAGCCTGGTTAAAATGGTTAGCGTTTTTACTCGATAATTTCTTTTTTATTAAGTTTTTTGATATATAATTCATCAAGTAAAACACTTATCGTTGCAGCAAAAGCAGGTGCCAATATTATTCCGATAAATCCTAGTAGTATTGTTCCTACCAGTAAAGAGAATATTAGGGTTAATGGATGAAGATTAAGAAATTTACCAAAAATGAGAGGTCTTATAAACGTATCTGCTAACCATTGTGCAGCAATATAAATGATGAAAGCCCATAGTGCCAGAATTGGTTTTTGAGCTAAACTTACCAGGATAATGATACTTACTCCGATTATTGGTCCAACGATCGGAATTATATCAAGTATGCCTGCTATTGTGCCCAGTATTAGAGAAAATTTCACTCCAATTAAAGCTAATCCTATAGAAATAATTAGGCCTATAGTAAATACCATAATTACTAAGCTGATAACATAGCCTCCAGCTTTTTTTGATATTAATCCAGCTATTCTGCTTACTTCAAGTCTGTCTTTTTCCTGAAAAAGGTTTAAAAATTTATCTTTTAGATAGTATTTGTCTATTAGCATGTAAAGGACTATTATTGCTGATGTAAAAATAAAGATAACTGAAGATATGAAACCTTTTGTTAAATTTACGGAGCCGCTGATAACATTCTGGCCAATTCCTGATATAGCTGTAATTATTTGGGAGACATCAGGTATAATATTAAGGGTTTCAATGTAATTTACTAATTGTCTTATTCCTAAATTATTAACTATACTAACTAAGCCTACCTCATTCGTTTGATTACCTGCCAGATTTTGTATTTTTGCCCAGTAAGCAGGAGCTTGATTTAAGAATAAAAGAGTTTGCCGAATAAAAATATTTATAAGTGGTATTAAGAATACAGCTATGACTATTAGACCTGCTAATGCAATAAGAAATATAGCAGCTTTTCTTGGCATTTTTCTGCTGAGAAGTTCTACTAATGGGTCTATTGCACTTGCTATAACAAATGAAGCAAAGAATAAAATGAGAATTGTTTGAACTTTGTAAGCCAAAAAACCTAAAGTTAGAACAAAAATTACAAGAATTATATTTTTAAATATATTCAAATCGTTTGTTGTCTGACTGTTATGCTCGTTATTGTTTTGAGAATTTGATGGTGTGTTGCTAATAGAGGTATTAAATATTTTTGATATTAGCGTTTGAAACATGAAATTAGCCTTTAAGATAATAATCAAATTAAATCTAGCATATAAATTAAGATTTAAGCAAGATTTCTCTTAGGCATTCATTAAAAATAGAATCTATACAAAACAAATAAGAA